>CAMOGC010000004.1 GCA_946613955.1 uncultured Clostridia bacterium | reverse complement strand
AGGCCATCGCCGAGGCGGTGAACCGGAAATTCGTCCGGATGAGCCTGGGCGGCGTCCGGGACGAGGCGGAAATCCGGGGGCACCGGAAAACCTATATCGGCAGCATGCCGGGCCGGATCATCACAGGGATGAAGCAGGCCGGCACCATGAACCCGGTGTTCCTCTTTGACGAAATCGACAAGATGAGCAGCGATTTCCGCGGGGATCCGGCCAGCGCGATGCTGGAGGTGCTGGACGCGGAACAGAATTCCTCCTTCCGGGATCATTATCTCGACGTGCCCTTCGATCTGAGCAAGGTCATGTTCATCACCACCGCCAACAGCATGGAATCCATTCCGGAGCCGCTGCTGGACCGGATGGAACTGATCGAGGTTCCCAGCTATACCGAGGAGGAGAAGCTCCAGATTCTGAAGCGGCATCTGATGCCCCGGCAGATCAGCGAGCATGGGATGAAAGAGGGATCGATCCGCATGAGCGACGAGGTCATGCGGCGGATGATCGAGCATTATACCCGGGAGGCGGGTGTCCGCACCCTGGAGCGGACGGCCGCGAAGGTTTGCCGGAAGGCGGCGGTCTATCTGCTGGATCGCGGAAAGAAGCAGATCACGGTGACGGAAAAGCTGCTGCACGATTTTCTCGGCGCCGAGCGGTATACCCGCGAGCAGATCGAAAAGGAGCCCCGGATTGGCGTGGTCAACGGCCTGGCCTGGACCAGCGTCGGCGGCGAAATGCTGGAGGTGGAATGCACCACCATGCCCGGCAAGGGCAATCTGAAGCTGACGGGGCAGCTGGGCGACGTCATGAAGGAAAGCGCGGAGGCCGCCTTCAGCTGGGTCCGGGCCCACAGCGAGACGCTGAAGCTGGCGCCGGATTTCTATCAGGCGATTGATCTGCATATTCATATTCCGGAAGGGGCCGTGCCCAAGGACGGGCCCAGCGCCGGCGTCACCATGACGACCGCCCTGGTCAGCGCGCTGACGGGAAGAAAAGCCCGGCAGGATGTGGCCATGACCGGGGAAATCACGCTGCGGGGGCGGGTGCTGCCCATCGGCGGTCTGAAGGAAAAAACCCTGGCGGCCTATCGCGCGGGCATCAAGACCCTGATCATTCCCAGGGAGAACCACAAGGATCTGGAGGATATTCCCGGTTATGTCCTGGAAAGGTTCCGGATCGTGGAGGCGGAGGAAATCGGGGAAGTGCTGAAGGAAACCCTGACAGAGGCCTGATCGGAAGGAGCAAACGTTGGAAATCAAGAAGGCGGAATTCATTACGTCCCTGGCGGATTACGGCCCTTTTCCCGGGCGGGGACTGCCGCAGATCGCCGTCGTCGGAAAGAGCAATGTGGGAAAGAGCACGCTGATTAACCGGCTCTGCCGCCGCAGCAAACTGGCGAGAACCAGCGCCACCCCCGGGAAAACCCGGCTGATCAACCTGTTTCTGATCAACGACCGGTTTCATCTGGTGGATCTTCCGGGATACGGCTTCGCGAAGGTGGACAAGAAGGAACGGGCCCGGTGGGGCACGATGATGCGGGATTATTTCACCCGGGCGGAGGAATTGCGCCATGTGCTGTGCCTGGTGGACATCCGGCACGAGCCGACGGAGGACGACAGGATCATGAACGCCTTCCTTCGGGAAACGGGCATCCCCTTTACGGTGGTGGCGACCAAGGCGGACAAGATCAGCCGGGGCGCGAGAAGCAAACAGCTGGCGCCGATCTGCCGCGCGCTGCTGGTTCAGCCCTGGGAGATTATCTGCTTCAGCGGCGAAGACGGAACCGGGCGGGAAGAGCTGCTGGCCGCCCTGGAGGGTATGCTTCCGCCGGAAGGGGACCAGAAGACGCCGCCTCCGCCGGAGGAGGTTCGATCCGGGGAACAGCCGGCCGGACGGGACTGAGGCAAAAAAGCAGGAAACGGCAGGAAAAACCGGCTTTCCTCTTGCGCGTGATATGGAACGGTAGTATAATCACGAAAACCGGAGCGCGAAGTCGGGAGGCGGACACCGAAAAATGGAGAATAAACCCGAGAAAGTGGGAATATATCCCAGATTTCGCCTGCTTTTCGAATGGCCTGCGTAGCGTTTAGCTATATTTCGCTCAAAATTGGAGAAAATGTGGGGATCTGTCCCAAAGGGAATCGAGGAGGAGTCGGAATGAGACTGGTCAAATGCCCCCGCTGCGATCTGAACTACATGACCGAGGACCAGAAATACTGCAAGGTCTGTCTTCGGGAGATGAAGGGCGGCAAAAATGAAGATGAGGTGGAGCTGTGCAGCATCTGCAACGAGGCGCCGGCCCTGCCGGGGAAAGATGTTTGCCTGTTCTGCCTGAAGGAAATGAACAAGAGCAACAGCGACGAGGCGGAGAACAGCGGAGCGGAGGAAGCCGAAGAGGGAAGCATCGGCGATATGGATGACGTGACCAATATGGACGATGTCACGAATATGGACGAAATCATCCCCGATGAGGAAGAGAAAATCCATAACCCCGAATACAACGAGATGGAAGAACAGCTGAGCCTGGAAGCGGTTCGGGAAGATGAGGAACGGGAAGCGGAGGATGAGGAAGAGGAAGACACCTGACCGCCCGGGGAAGGAAGGACGCGGATGAGCCTGTTCGCGATCGGTGATCTGCATCTGCCGGGCGGAGCCGACAAACCCATGAGCGTTTTCGGTTCCCAGTGGGAGGGGCATTTTGAGCGCATCTCCCAGGCCTGGCGGAGCATGGTATCGGAAGAGGATACGGTGCTGATTCCCGGGGACATCAGCTGGGCCATGCGACTGGAGGACGCCCTCGGCGACCTGCGGGCGATCGGGGCGCTGCCCGGGAAAAAAGTGCTGATCCGGGGGAACCACGACTACTGGTGGGGAAGTATTACCCGGGTTCGCGCCGCTCTGCCGGAAGGCATGTTCGCCCTGCAGCAGGATGCCCTGGATCTGGGGGACGCGGTCGTCTGCGGAACCAGGGGCTGGATTTTTCCCACGGAGGAATCCGCGCTCCCGCCGGCGGATGAAAAAATCTGCCTCCGGGAGGTCGGAAGGCTGGAGATGGCGCTTTCGGCCGCGGAAAAAATCGCGAAGGGGCGGCCGCTGATCGTGATGCTGCATTTTCCGCCCCTGCTCGCTTCCGCCCGGAAAAGCGTGTTTACCGATCTGATGGAAGAGCGGGGCGCGGCGCTGTGCGTTTACGGACATCTGCACGGAGCCGGCATTCAGGCCGGCTTTACCGGAGAACTCCGGGGCGTTTCATACGCGCTGACCTCCTGCGACAGCCTGGGATTCACCCCGATGCGGATCATCGTTCCAGCGAAAGAACAATCATTAACTTTTTGTAATATTTGAGCGGGAACGCTCAAAGGGAAAAGAGCCCTTCCGGGGGCTCTTTTTTTTTCGCCCACTAGATGTGGATTGACGATGAAATACGCGCCACAAGGACAAATCTAAATATTACAAATATATTACAATTACGTTAAGATAATTATATCATTTTTGACGACTGTCGTCAAAAAGCCTTCCCGCGCAAGGCTTGCGCGGGTTCGATTTGTGTGCTAAATTTGTGGGGAAAAAGGGGAGTAAATCCCAAAATTGGGTATAAAAGTGGGGGAAAGGGGGTCGCCGTGTTGGAAGAAAAAGGCGGCGGCAATCCGGCGGAAAACGTCGGAGGCGCGTCGGACAACCGGGAGCGGCCCCTTCGGTTTATCGGCAGCTACAGCCACAGCATTGACAGCAAGGGCCGGCTGGTGATCCCCCAGAGCTTTCGGGAACGGCTGGGCGAGACCTTCTGCATCGCCCCGGGCTACGATTTTTCCAGCATCGCGGTCTACCCCACCCGGATGTGGGAAAAGCGGAACGCGGATTATGAACGGCTGGGGCATCTGAACCCGGCGGTTAACCGGTATCTGGAACAGTTTTACGCCCTGAGCTATGACGGGCAGGCCTGCGACGCGCAGGGACGCATTCTGCTTCCGGCCACCATCAGAACCAAGATCCTGCGGGAGGAGCGGGATGTGGAAATCACCGGCGCCAATGATCATGTCCGGATCGCCGCGGCGAAGACGGGCGAGGAAAGCTGGGAGAGCTTCCGCCAGGAGCTGCCCGGGCTGCTGGAGATGATCGCCTCGCTGGATCGGGGAGAATAAACAGGAAAGAGGGAAAAGACCATGACGACCACCGCCGCTTCCAACCGGATCCGCCGCAGCGTCCGTTTTGCTCAGGTCGAACCCCGGATGCAGGCCACCAGCCTCAGGCGGGAGCGGATGACCGTATCCGGCCGGCTGGAGAACCGCGAATGGCGGAATACGCAGGACTGGACCGGCGGCCTGGGCATCAGCCCCAGCGGGCGGTTCCAGGTCCTGTCCGAGCCTTCGGCGAAGGAAAGGATCATCAGCGGGGAGGGAATCCGCTGGGGCGTCGCCAAGGCGGCGATCGGCCTTCTGGCGGCGGTGCTTGTCCTGGCGCTTCTGATCCAGGCGGCGGCCATCGGAACCACCGGCGCGGAAATCCGGAAGATGGACATCCGCATCGAAGACATTGCCGGGAAAAACGAGGGACTGAAGGCACAGCTGACCTATTCCAGCGGGGACGTCAGCGTCTGCACCGAAGCGGTCAAGCTGAACATGATCAGTTCCAACGGAGCCAAAACCATCGACTTGACAGTCCCCGTCGGTCCGAATATGATGCTGGTAGAGACTGGCGCGGCGGGGCTGCGGGCTTCCGCCGCGGAAGGCGGCACGACGCAGGGAGACTGAAACGCCGGTCTCCCTGTTCGCGTACCAACAAAGCAGAGGAGCAATGAGAAATGAAACTGCGGGATTTGATCGCGGAAACGCCCTATGTGCTGGACAGCCGGGGTGATCTGGATATCGAAATCGGAGAAATTACCTCCGGCAGCCGGGAAAAAACCACCCAGGGGCTTTTTTTCTGCATCGTCGGCGCCAGATTCGACGCCCATGACTACGCCTGGGAAGCGGTGGAGAACGGATGCGTGGCGCTGATCGTTGAGCGGTTCGTGGAGCTGGACGTGCCCCAGGTTCGGGTCAGCAACGGCCGGGCCGCCATGAGCCGGATTGCCATGGCCTTTTACGGCTATCCCTCCCGCGCCATGCGCATGGTCGGGATTACCGGAACGAAGGGCAAAACCACCACGACCTACCTGCTCAAGAGCATCGTCGAGAAGGCGGGGATGAAATGCGCCCTGATCGGCTCCACGGGTTCCATGATCGGGGATAAGCATCTGGACGGGAAGCTGACCACGCCCGATCCCATCGATCTTCAGAAAACCCTCCGACAGATGGCGGACGAGGGGGTTCAGGTGGTCTGCATGGAGGTCAGCGCCCACGCCATTGACATGTTCCGGCTGGACGGCATGAGCTTCGAGGTGGGCTGTTATACGAATTTAAGCCAGGATCATCTTGACTATTTCTATACGATGGAGCGGTATTTCGAGACCAAGAAGCGGTTTTTTACCAGCGGGATGGTGCAGAACGCCGCGGTCAACGCCGACGATGAGACCACCGCGAAGCTGATTGAGGATCTGCAAATTCCTTTTGTGACCTATGCCATTGCCCTGAACGCGGACGTGTTCGCCCGGGAGATTGAGATTACCGAGGAGGGGGTTAACTTCAGCATCCAGATGCAGGGCATGCAGGATCTGGCTGTCCGGATGCGGATGACCGGCCGGTTCAATGTCTATAACGCCCTGGCCGCCAGCTCCTGCGCGCTGATCATGGGGATTGAGCCGGAGCGGATCCGGCAGGGGCTGGAAGCGGTGGCCTCGGTGCCGGGACGGATTGAGATGCTTCAGACCGGAACGCCCTACAAGGTGATTCTGGATTACAGCCACGCGCCGGAAGCCCTGCGGAACATCCTGAAAACCGTTCGCCAGTTTACAAGGAACCGGGTCATCGCGGTCTTCGGATGCGGGGGCGACCGGGACAAGGGCAAGCGGCCCATGATGGGGGAGATCGGCGGAAAGCTGGCGGACTACTGCATCCTGACCTCCGATAATCCCCGGACGGAGAACCCCATGGTGATTCTGGCGGCGATCGAGAAGGGCATCAAACCCACCGGAGGGAAATATGAGGTCATCGAAAACCGGCGCGAGGCCATCCGAAGGGCGCTGGAGATGGCGGAGGACGGGGATGTGATCGTCCTGGCGGGCAAGGGCCACGAAACCTATCAGGAAATCATGGGGGTCAAGCGGCCCTTTGATGAAAAGGTCATCGTCAGCGAGATTCTGCTGGAGATGAAGACGCGGGAGGCAAAGGCATGACACTGCGGATTGCGGGAGCAATGCTTCTTTCCCTGGGGCTGGCCCTGCTTCTGGGCCCGAGGCTGATCCGGGAGCTGAAGAAGCTGCACTTCGGACAGACGATTTACGACCTGGGGCCGGATCACCAGAAGAAGCAGGGGACGCCCGTCATGGGCGGACTGATGATCGCCGCGGGGGCGGTGGTTTCCCTGATCGTCTTTCATCCCTTCCCCTGGAAGGGCGGATGGGATCTGGGCCTGGGGCTTATGGGCATCTCCCTTCTGAGCATGGCGGTGGGCTTTGCGGACGACTGGATCAAGGCGGTCAAAAAAAGACACGACGGGCTGAGCCCCTGGCAGAAAATCGCCGGTCAGGCCCTTTCGGCGGCGGCTTTTACGTTCTGGTGCTGGAAAAACCCCATGATCGGCAGCCGGATCATCCTGCCCTTTGTTCATACGGAGTGGGATCTGGGCATTTTCTATCTGCCGCTGATGACGCTGACCGTGATTTTTTTCGTCAACAGCGCCAATCTGCAGGACGGGCTGGACGGCCTGATGGGAACGGTCAGCCGGATTTCCTTCGGCGCATGGACGATCGTGGTGCTGATGGGCATCGCGCTTGGCGCGCTGAGCCGGGACATCCACGGGCCCGCGGGCATCTTTTCCGCTGCGCTGATGGGGGGCTGCGTCGCTTATCTGCGGTTTAACCGGTATCCCGCGAAGGTGTTCATGGGGGATACGGGCAGCATGCTGCTTGGCGGGGCCGGCGTTGGGTTGGCCATGGTGCTTCGGCAGCCCTTCCTGCTGCTGCTGATCGGGTTCTGCCCGGTGATGAGCAGCGTGAGCGTGATTCTGCAGCGGTACTATTTCAAGCTGACCCATGGAAAACGGATTTTCCTGATGAGTCCGATCCATCATCATTTTGAGAAAAAAGGCTATACGGAAAACCAGATCGTCAGCATGTACGCGGGAATCACCAGCATCCTGAGCATGATCGCGGTGCTGAGTTTGTTGTGAAAAGCGCCGGAGGATAAAGATGAATTACGAAGGCAAAAAGGTTCTGGTTGTAGGCATGGCGCGCAGCGGCGTGGCGGCGGCCCAGCTGCTGCGGGCGCATGGCGCGGAGGTTACGGTCAACGACAGCAAAACAGAGGAACAGCTCGGAGACAGCCTGACCGTTCTGGAGGGGCTGAAGCTGGAGCGGCGGTTCGGATGCCCGGCGGAGGAGCTGCTGGAAGGGAAGGACGCGCTGATTATCAGCCCCGGTATTCCCGATACGGCGCCGTTCGTTTTGCGGGCGAAGGAAATGGGAATCTATGTTACGGGGGAACTGGAGCTGGCTTTCCAGCTCAGCCGGGGAACGCTGGTGGCCGTAACGGGCACCAACGGCAAGACCACCACGGTTTCCCTCCTGGGAGAGATTTTCCGCAACGCGGGGAAAATGACCCATGTGGTGGGCAATATCGGGTACCCCTATTCCCTGGCGGCGATGACCGCCAGGAAGGAGGATGTGGTGGTCTGCGAGGTGTCCAGCTTCCAGATGGAAACGGCCGACACCTTCCGCCCCAGGGTGGCTCTGATTACCAATATCACGGAGGATCATCTGAACCGCCACGGCACCATGGAGGTCTATACGGCCCTGAAGATGCGCATGTTCCGGAAACAGACGGCGGAGGACTGGGCGATTTTCAATGCCGACGACCCGGGGCTTCAGGGGCTGAGCCGGACGGTTCGCAGCCGGGTTATGAAATTCAGCCGGAAAAAGGAAGTTCGGGAAGGCGCCTTTGTCCGCGGGGAAGACGTGATCCTGCGGTTGGGCGGGGAAGAAAGAACCGTCTGTAAAACCTCGGAAATCAGAATTCCGGGCCCCCACAACCTGGAGAACGCCCTGGGAGCGGTCTGCGCCGCGGCGGCCATGGGCGTTCAGATCCCGGTTATCCGCCACAGCCTGCGAACCTTCAAAGGCGTGGAGCACCGGATCGAGAGCGTCCGGGTGCTGGACGGGGTGGAATACTTCAACGACAGCAAGGGCACCAACGTGGATTCCACGCTGAAAGCCGTGGACACCATGACCCGCCCCACCGCGCTGATCCTGGGCGGATATGACAAGCACACCAGCTTCGATCCCCTCAGCGCCCGGATCATGGAGCGGCGGGAGATCATCCGGGAAATCGTGCTGATTGGGGAAACGGCCGGCCAGATCGAGGACAGCCTCCGCCGGGCGGGATATGACCGGATCACCCATGCCAAAACGCTGAAGGAAGCGGTGAGCGTTTGCCGGGAAAAGGCGTCGGAAGGATGGAACGTGCTGCTGAGCCCGGCCTGCGCCAGCTTCGACATGTTTAAGGATTATGAGGAACGCGGCCGGATTTTCAAGGAAATCGTTCGCGAGCTGTAAAGCGACCGGAGAATATGATTGCCGAAAGGGGGCGGGGGAATGGAAAACGGCGGAAACCGTCCCCCGTGGGAAGACGGATCCGGGGATTCCCTCCGGGACTGGCAGAAAAACACCTGGTATGGTCCCACGCCGGTCAACGATAATCCGTTTGAGGAACCGGAGGACGCGCCGGAGCTGATCAGCGAGCGATCCGACAACCTGAACGACCGAAGCGGCCAGTTCTGGCAAAAGCAGACCATCGGATATCAGGCGGGGGCTCCCCAGCCGACCGAGCCTCCGCCGCCGGAAAAGAAGAAAAGGGGATGGGGCCCTCTGATCTTTGGCACCCTGGCGGGCGCGGCGGTTCTGGTGGCCGTGCTGTATTATGGGGTATTTGTCGTTCGCTCCATCACCGTGACCGGGAACAGCGCGCTCCCCGCGGAGGAGATCATCCGCCTCAGCGGCATCCGAAAGGGGCAGCCGATCCTCAGCGTCAGCGGGGAGGCGGTGGAGGCGGGACTGAAACAGAATCCCATGCTGAAATACCGTTATGTGGAAAAACGACTGCCGGGGGAGATCATTCTGGCCGTCCGGGAGCGGGAGGCCTGCTGCTGGATGACATGGAACGGCATCCTCTATACGATGGACAAACAGCGGATGATTCTCTTTGAAACGGAGGACATGAGCGTTCAGCCGGCCAAACTCGTTCGCGTAAACGGGCTTCGGATCCGGGGCGGCAGCATGGTGGGCCAGACGCTGGTGCTGGAAAGCGCGTGGCAGGAAGCGGTGTTCAGCAATCTGTTTCTGGAAATGAAGGTGCTGAACTGCACGGAGCTGATCGCCGAGGCCAATCTGAGCAGCCCGGAATCGATTCTGCTGACCACCCGGGACGGGTTTACGGTTTCCATGGGCGGCGCGGACAATATCCACGCAAAGCTTCGCAGCATGCTGCTGACCCGGGAGGAGCTGGTCCGGCGGGGGTACAGCGGAGGTGTCATCAATGTCAGCCTGCCGGAAACACCGCTCTTCTCTCCGCCCCAGCAATAGTTGAGTCCGTATTCGGGCTTCCGGCGACCGGGAAAACAGAAAAGCCTGCTTAAAGTTAACAAAAAAGAAGCAAAATTGTAATAAAATCTTTCTTCACGCTTGCATTTACAGGCATGCCGCGTTATAATAAAAGAGGTATAGTTCCGCGAAGGCATTTGGCAGCCTGAGGGCGTCCCTGAAAGGGCGGTTCTGGGGCATCGCGGAAGACAAGCCGGAGGACGGGGGGTAGAAAAACCAATGAAAACGACCGTTGCGGCCATCGACTTCGGGACGAGCAAAATCGTGACCCTGGTCGCCGAAAACAGCGGAACCCAGCGCTGCGACATCGTGGCGGCGGGCGTGGCCAGTTACGACGGATACCTCGACGAGGGGTGGAACAATCCCAACGCGGTGGACGAGGCCATCCGCATGTCCCTGGCCGACGCCGAGGAACAGAGCGGCGTCAAAATCAAGGAAATCAACGTGGGCGTTCCCGGAGCCTTTACCCGCGTCTACGCCACCAAGGTGACCATTCCGCTGAAGGGGACGGATCCGCGGGTGAAGTCCGAGGACGTGCGCAACGCCTTCAGCGCCGCCGCGGAAAACCTGGAGGACATTCCCGGCGTGGTCATCCATTCCAGCCCGGCCTGGTTCATGGTCGACAACAGCAAAAAGACGCTGGAGCCCGTCGGCATGAAGGGGCGGGAGATGACCGCCTTCATCAGCTTCGTCGTCGGCAACCGCTATTTTATCGACGATGTGACCACCCGGATGGCCGAGCTGGGGATTTCGGTCAGCGGCTTCTTCTCGACCACGGCGGGAGAGGCCATGCTCTACCTCAGCGAGCAGGAGCGGGATCATACCAGCGTTCTGATCGATATGGGCTATCTGAATACCGAGATTATCGGCGTGGAAGGGGACGCGGTCATCTACCACAAGGTCATCAACCGGGGCGGAGGCGACATCGCCGTCGCGCTGACGGAGGATCTGAACATCAGCCTGAGCGATGCCGAAGGGATTAAGCGGCGCTTTGTTTACGGGCTGGAAAGCGGCGATGAAAAATACGAGATTCCCGGCGGAGATGGGGGCCGCCCCGTGGCCTTTACCCGGGAGCAGGTCAAGCCGGTCATCTGCGGCGCCGTCGACCAGATCGCCGAGGAAATCAAGGACGCGATCGACAACGATTTCGGCGGGCTGGGCAACTGGAGCAGCGTGTTCATGACCGGCGGCGGCCTGAGCTTCAACAAGGGCGGGAAGGAATATCTGAGCGGAAAGCTGAACCGCCCCGTTCAGGAGACCCCCCGCAGGACGACCAAGCTGAACAGTCACAGCTTTTCCAGCGCGCTGGGGCTGATGGATCTGATCATCGACACCATTGAGCAGCAGCACCAGCCTTCTTCCGGCGCCGGCGGAAAGCTGATCGGCTTTTTCCGCAGCCTGCTGGGCGGCTGACCGCCTTTGACATCAAATCGGGGAAGGGGAACACAAAATGATAGAGTTTCAGCAAGAAGATCAGAATACCTTCGCTTCCATCAAGGTCGTCGGCTGCGGCGGCGGCGGCAACAACGCGGTCAACCGCATGGTGGATGCCGGGCTGCGCGGGGTGGAATTCATTTCCGTCAATACCGACCGGCAGGCGCTGAACCTGTCCAGCGCCCAGACCAAGATCCAGATCGGCGAAAAGCTGACCAAGGGGCTGGGCGCAGGCGCTGTTCCGGAAGTTGGCCGCCGCGCGGCGGAGGAAAGCCGGGAGGAGATCGCCCAGGCGCTCAAGGGCGCGGATCTGGTCTTTATTACCGCCGGCATGGGAGGCGGAACCGGGACCGGCGCGGCGCCCATCGTGGCGGAAATTGCCCGGGATCTCGGAACCCTGACCATCGCGGTGGTGACCAAGCCCTTCACCTTTGAGGGCAAACAGCGGATGAAGAACGCGGAGGCCGGCATCGAAGAGCTGAAGCAGCATGTGGATACCCTGGTGGTCATCCCCAATGACCGGCTGCTGCAGGTGGTCAACAAGGGAACCTCCATGCTCGAGGCCTTCCGCATCGCCGATGACGTGCTGCGCCAGGGCATCCAGGGCATCAGCGACCTGATCGCCGTTCCCGCCATGATCAATCTGGACTTCGCCGACGTCAAGACCGTGATGGAGTCCGGCGGCATGGCCCACATGGGCATCGGCGTGGGCAGCGGCGAGAACAAGCTGGTGGAGGCGGCGAAGAACGCCATTTCCTCCCCGCTGCTGGAAACCAATATCGACGGCGCCCGCGCCGTGCTGATCAACGTGACCGGCGGGCCCGACATCTCCATCGTCGATATCAATGAAGCGGCCAACCTGATCATGGAGGCGGCGGATCCCGACGCCAACATCATCTTCGGCGCCGGCATCGACGAGAAGATGGAAGACGAGGTCCGGATTACGGTCATCGCCACCGGATTTGAGAAGACCCCCTTCCCGGCCAAGGAGCCGGCCAGGAAGCCCAGGGAAATCGAGCACGACCGCCTCTTCGGCAGCTTCGGAACCAGCTTTAGCCGGGGAACCGACAGCACCGCGGCCGCTCCCTCCTTTACGCCCACGGCTTCTTCCTTCTCCTCCTTCAGCGGAACGGGGGAGACGCCGGCCTTCATGGGAAGCACCCGGCCCAGCATGGGCGTTCCGGAGATGGTGAACACCGGCTCCTTCCAGACCGGGTTTACCTATTCCCAGACGCAGCCCCAGCCGCAAAACCCGGCCATGACCCAGCAGACCCGCCCCTTCCAGGCCCAGACCGGCGCCCAGGAGCAGCCCTACGGGACGGGAACCATGTTCCAGAATCCCCAGGGGCAGCAGCCCTATCAGCCCGTGTTCGGCAATCAGGAAAGCGCCGGATTCGGCACCGTGCCCCAGACTCAGGCCATGACCACCAACGCCCATGGCGTTCCGGGGTTCCTGAACCGCAGAAAATAAGACGCCTGTATCCTAAGTGAGCCCAGACGGGCTCACTTTTTTTGCGCCCCCGAACCGGCGCCGGGGAGGAGGAGGAAACGGTTGATCTTTCCCCCGGAATCGCATATAATACGGGGCAGAAACAAGTGGGGAGGGAAGCGCATGCGAAGGGCCTGTGCGTTCTTGCTGATGTTTTTGCTGGCGGCGGGATGCGCCCTGCCGGTTCTGGCCGAGGGACAGAGAGCGCCGGATTATATCATGGAAGGTTTTGACGGGAACGGCTCCAATCATGACTGGGAGACGAACCTGTTTTTTCAGCGGATGCAGGAGAAGACCGGCGTCAGCTTCCAGTTCCGCCAGGCGAAGGACGCTGAAGTCTGGGCTGTTCGGAAAAAGGGGATCGCCGAGGGGGAGGATCTGCCGGACGTTCTCTTCAAGGCGGAAATGAACGCCGGGGAGGTCCGGGATCTTTATGAGGCCGGCATCCTCATCGATCTGCGGCCCTATCTGGCGGAATACGCGCCGGATCTGTGGGCGCTGCTGGAGGCGCATCCCGACTGGATGGCCGCGATTTCCATGGCGGACGGGGCGATTCCCGCCCTTCCGGGGATCAACGAGCTGCCCAACAACGACCTGATATGGATCAATACCGCGTGGCTGAAAAACCTGCGGCTCGAAATGCCCACCACGGCAGAGGAACTGGCGGAAGTGCTCCGGGCCTTTAAAACCGGGGATCCCAACCGCAACGGGAGGGCCGATGAGGTGCCGCTGACATTTATTGGCATGTGGGAGCTGCGCTTCCTGGGCCACGCCTTCGGGATCACGGACAACGACTATTACGTTTCCTGCCGGGAGGGACAGGTCCATTCCGCGCTGACCACGGATGAAAACCGCGCGTTCCTCTCCTGGCTGCACGCGCTGTGGGCTGAAGGCCTGCTGGATCATCAGGGCTTCGTGACCATGGACCAGCTCCGGCAGATCACCGACGACAACGCCGCCAATCCCTACGGCGTCATCCTGTCGACCTCGCCGCTGACGGTGCTGCCCGCCCGGATGCTGGGAGAATATGCCGCGCTGGATCCCCTGATCTGGAACGGGACCCGGGTATACAGGGATCTTTTGGGCAATGTGACCCGGGGGACTTTCGCGGTCACGAAAAACTGCCGGGAGCCTGAGCGCCTGGTGGCCTGGGTGAATACGCTTTATACCGAGGCCGGGGGCATCCTGATGCAGGCCGGGCAGGAAAACGAGGAGTATTTCTGGAACGAGGACGGGAAATGGGAATGGATGGCGGATGTGAATACCGTCGCCAATTCCATCCTTCCCGACGCCACCATCAGCGAGGGCGGCGCCGTGCCGGGGCTGTTTACCGCCGATTTCCAGGAAAAATATGACGACAGCTCTACGGCCTTCCTGGTGGGCGAAATGCGCAGAATCCGGCAATGGACGGTCATGCCTTTCCCGCTGGTGACCCTTTCCCGGGAGGACGCGGCGCGCATCGGCGAGCTGCACGGGGCGATCGCCCCCTTTGCCGAGGCCCGGATGGCGGCCTTTGTGACCGGGGACACGCCGCTGAACGACGAGACCTGGCAGGCTTTCTGCGAGGGCGTTCGCCAGAGAGGGATCGAGGAAGAAATCGCCCTGTGGCAGAAATACGCTCGATAAGCCCGGGAAAAAGCACAGGTTCTTTTCCGATGCCGGCATCCGGCTGTGCACCGAAGCAAAGGATCGGGGGAGGAACGTCATTCACCAACAGGGGCTTTTGAAATCATAGAACAGAGAGACGGAGGAATCAGGATGAGCTGGCTGGAGAAAAAAATCGCCGCGCTGCGGACGCCGGAGGCGGAGGAGCATCTGAAGAAGCTGTATGGCACGGATCCCGCGGTGCTGGAGCAGCAGAAAGCCCGCTACGAGGGACTGCTTCGGCAGTTCGCGCGCGTGCACGGGGAAAAGGAAGGATTGACGATTTTCAGCGCCCCCGGGCGTACGGAAATCGGCGGCAACCATACGGATCACAACAACGGGCGGGTGCTGGCCGCCAGCGTAAACCTGGACGTGCTCTGCGCGGCGGCGCCGCGGGAGGACATGGAGGTGCATTTCCACAGCGAGGGCTACCGCCCCGTGAAAATGGATTTAACGGACACCGCCCCGGTGAAGGCGGAAGAGGGCACCACCACCGCCCTGATCCGGGGGGTGGCGAACGGGATGCAGGGCGCCGGCTGCCGCATCGGCGGATTTGACGCGGTGGTGACATCCTCCGTCGCCGGGGGCAGCGGCCTGAGCAGTTCCGCGGCGCTGGAGGTGATGCTGACGGCGGTGTTCGACGGGCTGTTCAACCGCTTCGATATGCCCTTCGTCCAGCGGGCGCAGATCAGCCGCAGGGCGGAAAACCTCTATTTCGGAAAGCCCTCGGGCCTGCTGGATCAGATGGCCAGCGCCGCGGGCGGGCTGGTGACGGTGGATTTTGAGCGTGACGACGACCCGAAGGTGGAGGCGCTGCAGTACGACTTCGCCCGGAAGGGATACGCCCTTGTGGTGGTGGCCACCGGCGGGAGCCACGCGGATCTGACGGATCATTACGCGGCGATTCCCCTGGAGATGCGCCAGGTGGCCGGCGCGTTCGGAAAGAAGACCCTGCGGGGCGTAACGGAAGAGCAGCTGCTGGAAAACGCCGGGGAGCTTCGGAGCCGCTTCAGCGACCGCGCCGTGATGCGGGCGTTCCATTTCGTCCAGGAAAACGACCGGGTGCCGGAAGAAGTAAGGGCGCTGAAGGAGGACCGGATGGAGGACTTCCTGCGCCTGATCATCGACAGCGGGCGATCCTCCTTCATGTATCTTCAGAATATCTTCGCCACCAATGAGGATCAGAGCCTGAGCCTGGCCCTGTGCATGGCGGAAACCCTGCTGGGCGGAAAGGGCGCCTGGCGCATTCACGGCGGCGGCTTTGCCGGAACGACGCTGAATTTCGTCCCGCTGCAGGATGTGGAGCGCTTCGTCCGGGTCATGGAGGCGGCCTTCGGAAAAGGCGCCTGCAAGGTGCTGAACATCCGCCCCGTTGGAGCGGACCGGATGCGGCTTGAATAATCCTTGACACGTATGGCCGCGGGTGATATCATTTCTCCGCGGGGCCAAAGGCTCCGACATTTGCAGAGCGATCTTGAAGCTTCTTCGGGGCAGGGTGTAATTCCCGACCGGCGGTACAGCCCGCGAGCCTGCTTCGGCAGGCTGACCCGGTGAAATTCCGGGGCCGACAGTGAAAGTCTGGATGAGAGAAGAGCAACGGCGATACTTTTCTGTATTTCCGCCCCTGAAAAGCTTTTCGGCTTCAGGGGCGCCTGTATTTCAGGAGGTATTGTCATGACTTCTTCCAAACCCCGGTTTACCGCGTCGACCATCGCCCGGATCGCGCTGCTCTCCGCCATCGCCTCGGTGCTGTTCCTGATCGAGATTCCCCTGGGCATGCCCTTCTACAAGCTGGATCTGAGCAATATCCCGGTGCTGCTGGGCGCCTTCTCCATGGGAACGCTGCCGGGGGTCGTTATCCTCGGGCTGAAAAGCCTGATCGGGCTGACGCATTCCTCGTCGGCGGGGGTGGGCGAGCTGGCGGATTTCATCATGGGGCTGGCCATGATTCTGCCGGCGTCCCTGATGTATCAGCGGCATAAAACCCGGAAAACCGCCCTGATCGGGATGCTGGCGGGGGTGCTTTGCTCGGTGGTGGTCAGCGTTTTTGTCAACAAATGGATCATGCTGCCTTTCTACATGGGCGCGTTCCATATGACGATGGAGGATCTGGTCGCCTCGGCCCACTGGGGCGGCGTGGACAGCGAATGGAAGCTGCTGCTGCTCATTACCGCCCCCTTCAACCTGATCAAGGGCGTCGTGATCAGCACACTGACGTTTTTGCTGTACAAAAGGCTGTCTCCGCTGCTGCACGGATAAGGAGCCGCGGCTTCGCCCGGCCGTCCGCCGGCATGCAGGGACGGGGATCCGGATGAAAGCACGGATCCCCCGCCGCCAGGCGGGCGAAAATGGAAGGATGTACGAATGATTACCAAAAGCGCGGAAGAAACCCGGGCGCTCGGCCGGCGGCTGGCCGAAGAGCTGCGGCCGGGGGACGTGGTTTTGCTGGAGGGCCCCCTGGGCGCCGGAAAGAGCGAGATGGCCCGGGGTGCCGCGAGGGGGCTGGGCGTAACGGAAACGGTGACCAGTCCCAGTTTTACCATTCTGAACGTCTATGAGAGCGGCCGCCTGCCCCTTTATCATTTCGACTGGTATCGCCTGGAGGACGAAGAGGAGCTTTACGAGCTCGGCCTGCAGGAGTATCTTGGCGGAGACGGGGTGGCCCTGGTGGAATGGCCGGAGCGCTGCCCGGAGGTTTTGCCCGCGGACTGCCTCCGGATCCGGCTGCGCCCGGTATCGGACGGTGAACGGGAAATCACGATAGAGTCCCTGGGCGGATTTAGGACACTGAACCTGAAGGGAAACGGGCAAGAAGAATGAGAATTCTGGCAATCGATACTTCCGGGCCGGCCTGCGGCGCGGCGGTGGTGGAAGAGGGAAGGGTGCTGAGCGAGGAAACCGTTCAGAACAAGAATACCCACAGCGCCAATCTGATGCTTTTGATCGAGGAGGTCCTCCGGGCGGCGGGAACCGCGCTGTCCGAGGTGGACGGCATCGCCTGCGTGGTGGGCCCGGGCAGCTTTACGGGCGTCCGGATCGGCGCGGCGACGGCGAAGGGCCTGGCCCATGGCAGCGGAAAACCCTGCATCCCCGTGAACGCGCTGGAAGCCCTCTGCCGGGGAGCCGGCGCCTTTCCGGGCGTCATTCTTCCCATTCAGGACGCCCGGGCCGGGCAGGTTTACGGCGCCGCCTTCCGGGGAGGAAGCCGGCTGATGCCCGACAGCGCCCTGGCCCTGGAGGATTTTCTGCGGGCCGCGGAAACGGCCGCCGGGGACGACCCGGGCCCCTTCCTTTTTACGGGGGACGGGGTGGCCGTTCATGAAAAACGGATTCGGGAGCTGTGGGGGGAAAAGGCGGTTTTCGCCGAAGCGCCCTTCCGGTATCTGCGCCCGGCGGCGGCGGGGATGATCGCCCTGGAAAAGGGGGAAAGGACGGACTACCGCAGCCTGCGGGAAACCTATCTTCGCCCCCCGAACGCGCAGAAGAACAAAAAGCTGCTGGAGGCCATGCGACATGGATGAGGTGCGGCTGCGCCGGATGCGGGAGGAGGACGCGGCCCCGGTGGCCGCCCTGGAAAGGGCCATCTTTCCCAGACCCTGGACGGAGGCGGATTTTCGCCGGGAGGCCCGGGAGAACGCCGTGGCCCGCTACCTGATCGCCGAGCGGGGGGACCGGATCATCGGATACGCGGGCGCCTGGGTGATACTGGACGAATGCCATATCACCAATATCGCCGTGGCGGAGGATGAACGGGGAAAGGGCATCGGAAAGCGCCTGCTGGCGGAGCTGATGCGCTATGTAAGCAACCTGGGAGCGGCCTTCGCGGATCTGGAGGTTCGGGTCAGCAATGAAAGGGCCCGGAAAATGTATGAGGGGGCCGGCTTTGTTTCCATCGGCCGGCGGAAAAGGTATTATGAGGACAACGGGGAGGATGCCTTCCTGATGGTTTGCGAGCATCTTCCCGCGGCGGATCCTGATTTTGAGGAGTGGACGTGATGATGAAGCGGAAAACGGGATGGATCGCGGCGGCCGCGCTGATCCTGATGATGCTCGTGGGCGCGGCGGCCGCCGAGGAAGCGCGGGACATGACCGCGGACTGCCATTTTAAAACCGCCTCGGCTCCCCGGAAGTATACGATGATGACGGACGGGAAGTATACCTCCTACTGGGAGACGAACAAGGTCAGCCACCCCTTCGTCACCATTACCTCCGATACCCCCATGTACGGACTGTATCTTTGCTGGCGGCAGATGCCCTCCGGCTTCGAAATACAGACGGGCAGCGGCAGCAGCTGGCGGACGGTTCAGGAGGGGGATACCCGTTTCCAGCATACCTACTACGCGCTGGACGGGGTCAAGAGCGTCCGGATCTATTCGACCCAGGAGGGCAATCACAAGATCGGCTTCAACGAGATTTTCGTTTTCGGCCCCGGCGAGGTTCCCGAATGGGTGCAGCGCTGGGAGGAACCGGTGGACAAGGCGGACATCCTTTTCTTCTCCGCCCATCCGGACGACGAGCTGATCTTCTACAGCGGCGCCATTCCTACCTACGCGGTGGAAAGGGGAAAGCGGGTGGTGGTCGCCTATCTGAGCTGGAGCAATACCACCCGGCGCAGCGAAGCTCTCAACGGCCTGTGGAGCATGGGCATCCGGAATTATCCGGAATTCGGCAACTTTAAGGACAGCTACAGCGCCAACGCCAAGGACGCCTACAAAAAGCTGGGGAAGAACGACGTGCTGGGCTGGGTGACGGAACTGTACCGGAAGCATCAGCCGGAGGTGGTGGTGACCCACGACCTGAACGGCGAATACGGCCACGGGCAGCATAAAATGATGGCGGACGCGGCCATTCAGGGCTACGAGCTGGCGGCCAACCCGGAGAAGTTCCCGGAATCCGCCGCGGCCTACGGGGTCTGGCAGGTCAAGAAGCTCTATGTCCATCTGTGGGGGGATGAAAGCAACCAGACCGTCATGGACTGGAATATCCCCCTGGAGGCCTTCGGCGGGAAAACGGGGCAGGAGATGGCCATCGAGGCGTATGCCCTGCACAAAACCCAGGAGGCCGCGGAGATCAAGATCCGTGGGAAATGGCATAAGCTCTCGGTGGAGGTGACCGGGGCGGCCTATTCCAATACCACCTTCGGACTGTATGCCAGCCAGGTGGGGCCGGATGAAAAGCACAACGATTTCCTGGAACATATTGAATGAAGCCGGCGGGGAGCCCGTCCGGAAAAGCGCCCCGGAACCGGCAGCCGCTTCCCCTCGGAACGGGGAGGAAGGGCCGGTTTTCGACGGCAGGACCTGGGAGGAGAACAGAGAATGAAGAAATGGCTCGCGTTTCTGGCGGCGGCGCTGGTGATCCTTGGGATGGCCGGACTGGCCGCGGCGGAGGAGGAAGCGCTGGAGGTGACCTCCGGATGTACGCTGACCCTGACGGGTATCAAGAATCCCAAAAACATGACGGACCGGAAGTTTACGACCAACGCGGAAACCAAATCCGTAAAGAATCCCAGCCTCACCATTCAGAGCAAAAGCCCGGTCTACGGCCTGTATCTGTGCTTCGAAAAAATGCCGGAAAGCTATGATGTCCAGGCGGACCGGGGCAGCGGATGGGAAACCGTCGCCTCCGGCGGCTCCTTCCTTCACGCCTGGTTCCCGATGCAGGGGGAAACGAAGATCCGGGTCATCGCCCAGGGAGATCGGAAGCAGATCATGGGCTTCAACGAGGTTTACTGCTTCGGCGAAGGCCGGGCGCCAGGCTGGGTGCAGCAGTGGGAAGACGCGCCGGAGAAGGCGGACATCCTCTTTGTAACGGCGCATCCGGAAGAGGAGCTGCTGTTCCTGGGGGGCGCCATCCCGTATTATGTGCGGGAGAAGGAGGCCAGCGTCGCCCTGGCGGTGCTTTGCCCTGTCAATACCACCCGCAGGGCCGAGATGCTCAACGGCCTGTGGAGCATGGGATACCGGAATTATCCCTTTATCGGCACCTTTGAGACCGCCACGGCCAAGAGCGCCAAGGGAGCCTACCAGAAGGTGGACAAAAAGAACGGGGAAGAGGTGGTTCAGGGCTGGCTGACGGAGATCATCCGCCGGTGCCGGCCGGAGGTCATCGTCGGCCCGGACGAGCAGGGGGAAGGAAACAACGGCCAGCGGATGATGATGGCCGACGCCTGCGTCCAGTGCTTCTCCCTCGCGGCGGACGAAAACCGCTTCTCCGATTCCGCCGGGAAATACGGCGCCTGGCAGGCCAAGAAGGTCTATCTCCATCTTTTTGGGAAGGAAGCCGATCAGACGGTTTTTGACTGGGACAGCCCCCTGGAGGCCTTCGACGGGCGGACGGGAAACGGCATGGCCTATTACGCCTACCTGTATTTCAAATCCCAGGACAAGGTCAAGGAGGAAACGGACCGGTCGGTTTACAACCAGGGCCGGACGTATCCCAACAACCGCTTCGGACTGCGGGAAAGCACCGTCGGCGAGGATGAGGAGAAGAACGATTTCCTGGAGAATATCCCGAAGGGGGATCTGACGGGAAAGAAATGGGAAGCGCCGGCTGAGTGGCGCCTGGAAGAGGTGCCGGATCTGCCGGAAATGACGGATGCGGGCTTCCTGACGGAAGGGGAGTTCGTCTGGAGCGACGATGCCCGCGGGCACTATGTCTATATCAGCAAGACCCTGCGGGTGGTGATCACCCGGACCTACGACGGCAGCATGCCCCTGACCTGGTTCAAGAGCGACATCCTCTGCGACGTCGCCGCCGGGGAGCGGATGACCAACGTGGAGTACTCCCCGGAGCGGGCGCTGGGAAAGAAAAAGACCGCCGCGCCCCATGTGACGGCCGGGGAAAACAAGCTGGTTTTCGCAACCAACGCGGATTACTACACCTACCGGGTAAAGAACGCGGGCGGCAAGCTGATCGGCCGGAACGGGCACCCCGTGGGCGTCATCATCCGGAATGGGGAAGTCTATTTCGACGACCGCTACGACCACGATGAGGAAAAGTACTTCCCGAATCTGGACACCCTGGCTTTCTATGAGGACGGCCGCGCGGACGTGCACCACAGCTTTGAGCAGAGCGCGAAGGACTACCTGGCGGACGGCGCCTATCTGGTCTACTCCTTCGGCCCCTATCTTGTCCGGGAAGGGCAGATGAGCGCCTGGGTGCTGGATCCGACGATGAGCAAGGCCAAAAACCCGCGCCACTGCTTTGGGATGGTGGAGCCGGGGCATTACATCGACATCATGTGCGAGGGCCGGCTGGGAAGCCGGAGCGAAGGCGTGACCATGCCCCAGCTGGCGATCCTGGCCCAGGGAGCGGGCTGCCGGGAGGTCTGCAATCTGGACGGCGGGCAGACCGCCGCGGTCATTTTCATGGGGCACCAGCTGAACCTGATCGACTCGAGCTTTGTCAAGGGCAGCAAGGGCTACCTTTCCGGACGGGAGAGCAGCGAGGTGCTTTCGGCCGGGGTCAGCGAACTGGTGGGCAGCTGGAAGGTGCAATAAGAAAGCGATTTTATCCTTGACAGCGAAGCGGGTTCGTGGTATTCTGCTTCAGTGAGCCGCTCGGGAGAGGTTTATTGAATGCGCCTTCGGCGCAACCCCGTTTCCCGGCGAGTATGAATCAGGAGGTGCTGAAGCATGTATGCGATTATCGCGGCAGGCGGTCGGCAGTATCGGGTATCCCAGGGTGATGTGATCTACATCGACAAAGTGAATCAGGCGGCTGATTCCGCGATTTCCTTCGACGTGATGATGATCGGCGGCGACGGCGACATCAAGGTCGGCCATCCCGTTCTCGACGGGGCGAAGGTGGAGGGCAAGGTCCTCGGCCAGGTCAAGGGCGAGAAAATCCGGGTGTACAAGTACAAGAGCAAGAAGAATTACCATCGGACCCAGGGCCATCGTCAGCCCTACACCAAGGTGGAGATCACCGCGATCAACGCGTAATGATTGAAGCCGTCCTGTATCGCGAGGGAGAAACGCTGACCGGCTTCCGGGCCCGGGGGCACAGCGGATACGCTGAGGCGGGAAGCGACATTGTATGCGCCGGCGTCTCGGTGCTCGGCTGTACCTGCGTCAATGCCCTGGAATCCCTGCTGGGGATTCGGGTGCGGCTGAAAGGAAATGAAGAAGGTCTGCTGGATTTCGATCTCCCGCCCCTGTCCGGGGAAAAGGAAAAGGGAGCCCGGCTGCTGATGGGCGCCCTGGGGCAGGGAATGAGCGATTTACAGGAAAGCTATCCCGGATACGTGCATTTTGAAATCAAAGAACGGAGGAAATCACGATGATCAAGCTGAATCTGCAGCAATTCGCGCATAAAAAGGGAATGGGCTCCACCCGGAACGGGCGCGACAGCGAGTCCAAGCGCCTGGGGCCGAAGCGGGCCGACGGGCAGCTGGCCCTGGCGGGCAACATCCTCGTTCGTCAGCGGGGAACCCGGATCCATCCCGGCCTGAACGTGGGCATCGGGAAGGATGACACCCTTTTCGCCAAGGCGACCGGGATCGTCCGGTTCGAGCGCCTGGGCCGGGACAAGAAGCAGGTTTCCGTCTATCCCGTGGAAACCGCGGCCGAAGCTCAGTAACAAAAGGGGAAAACACGGGCTGTTGCGTCGCAACAGCCTTTTTTGTTCAAAAAGAGATAAAGAGGGCAGGAACATGAGCGAGCAGAAAAAAACCTTTTATATTACCACCCCCATCTATTATCCCAGCGACAATCTGCACATCGGCCACGCCTATTGCTCCACGGCGGCGGACGCCATGGCCCGGTTCAAGAAGCTGACGGGATACGACACCTATTTCCTGACCGGGACGGACGAGCACGGACAGAAGATCGAAAAGAAGGCCATCGCCAAGGGGGTAACGCCTCAGGCCTATGTGGACGAGATCGTCGCGGGAATCAAGGACCTGTGGAAGCTGATGGACATCGATTACGACGATTTTATCCGCACCACCGATGAGCGGCACGTAAAGACGGTCCAGAAAATCTTCCGCCAGCTGTATGATCAGGGGGATATTTACAAGAGCGAGTACGAGGGGTGGTACTGCACGCCCTGCGAAAGCTTCTGGACCGAGCTGCAGCTCAAGGACGGGCGGTGCCCCGACTGCGGGCGGCCGGTGGAAAAAACCCGGGAGGAGAGCTATTTCTTCCGGATGAACAAATATGCCCCCTGGCTGATCGATTACATCGAAACGCATCCCGATTTCATCCAGCCGGCCAGCCGGGCCAACGAAATGATCAACAATTTCCTCAAGCCCGGGCTGCAGGATCTGTGTGTCAGCCGGACCAGCGTTCGCTGGGGGATCCCGGTGGACTTCGACCCGAAGCATACGGTTTACGTCTGGATCGACGCGCTGAGCAACTATATTTCCGCCCTGGGATACGGGACGGAGAATGACGCGCTGTATCGGAAATACTGGCCGGCGGATGTGCACCTGGTGGGGAAGGAAATCGTCCGCTTCCATACGATTTACTGGCCCATCATGCTGCACGCCCTGGGACTGCCCCTGCCCAAACAGGTTTTCGGACACGGATGGCTGGTCATCGACGGGAAGAAGATGGGAAAGAGCGTGGGCAACGTGGTGGATCCGGTGGTGCTTTGCAACCGGTATTCCAGCGACGCCGTACGCTATTTCCTGATGCGGGAGATGCCCTTCGGCAATGACGGGGAATTCACCCTGAAGGCCATGCTGACCCGGATCAACGCGGATCTGGC
>CAMOGC010000003.1 GCA_946613955.1 uncultured Clostridia bacterium | reverse complement strand
TCCAGGCCCGGCTGGAGGTCAGCGATATCAATCAGAACACCATCGGCCAGAACATTCTGGGGGAAAACGAGACCCCCCGGATGAACGAGCAGGTGGATCTGTTCGAATATCGGAAGACGGAGATTATCAATGAGCTGCAGAGCCTGGATGTGATGGCCCTGACCCCCATGGACGCCATCAACCGCCTGTTCCTTTTGCGGGAGAAGGCCAGAAAGCTGTAAAACCGGGGCGGGAAAAAGTCTCCGGAGATTTCGGGAAACGGCGGAACCCGGAAAAGAAACGGGAAGAAGGGAAACATCATGGCAAAGATCCGGATGTTGAGCGAGGAGATCATCGGGAAAATCGCCGCGGGCGAGGTGGTCGAACGTCCCGCCGCGGCGATCAAGGAGCTGGTGGAAAACAGCCTGGACGCCGGCGCCACGGATATCACCGTTGAAATCCAGGAGGGGGGCATCGAATCCTTCCGGGTGACGGACAACGGATGCGGCATCGACCCGGCGGACATCCGGATGGCCTTCGAAAGGCACGCCACCAGCAAGATTTCCCGGGAGGCGGATCTGGACGCCATTGGTACCCTGGGATTCCGGGGAGAGGCGCTGGCCAGCATCGCCGCGGTGGGCCGGGTCACGCTGACCACCCGAACTGCCGGGGAGGAAACCGGACTCCGGGTGGTTAACGAGGGCGGGCAGATCCGCTCCATGGAGGAGACCGCCTGCGCCGTCGGAACCAGCATCCTGGTCAGGGAGCTGTTTTTCAATGTTCCGGTTCGGAAACGGTTCCTGAAAAAACCCATCACCGAAGCCAACGCGGTGACGGATCTGATGATCCGGATGATTCTGAGCCGGCCGGAGGTCCGCTTCCGGTATCTGGCCAACGGGAAAACGCTGTATCAATCCCCCGGGGACGGCAAGGCGGAATCCGCCGCGCTGACCATCTATGGGAGCCGGGCGGTAAGAAGCCTCCGAAAGGTCGAGGGCTGCAGCGGCGGCATCGTGGTCAAAGGTTTTGTGGGCATCGGGGACAACGCCCGGGGAAACCGGGGCGGAGAAAGCTTTTTCATCAACGGGCGGATGATGCGCAGCCCTCTCCTTTCCGGCACGGTCGAGGACGCCTGCCGGGAGCGGGTGATGATCGGCAAGTTCCCGATTTGCGCGCTGTATCTCGAAATGCCCTATGAAAACGTCAATGTCAACGTCCATCCCAATAAGCTGGAAGTGCGTTTCCGGGACGATGCGGCCGTCCGTCAGGCGCTTTTCGGGCTCGTTTACGACGCGCTTCAGGACCGGGACGCCTTCCAGCGGCCGGTCGAGATGTTCCTCGAGGAGGAGAAGGAGACCCTTCCGACGGCGACGGCGGTGACCGTTTCCGCGCCCGCGGTCTCCCTGGCGGGCGGCCCGGAAAAGCCCCTCCAGTCGCCGGATCCTGGCCCGCAGATCTCCACGGGTGGTTCCCTGCCTCCGGTCACCAGCCAAAACAAACCGACTCCGGTATTTAAATCCATCGAAGGTAAACCCGCGCTCCCATCCGGGGAACCTGTTTTTCCTCCGGTTGAGCTGCCAAGACCCTCGACTTCCGCCATGGCCAGGGTCGCCGAGAAAGAAGTGGCCTATCAGGGAGGCTTTGGAAACGTCTCTTCCCAGGGAAACACCGTTCTGCGCGGAGGCCGGGCGCCGGCCTATCAGGCGGAGCTGCCCCCGGATCTTCCGGAGGATCTTCCCGGGGAGCCGGAGGAGAACGCTGCTTCTTCCTATCAGGCGCCAAGAGCCGAACAGATCAGCGCCCTGCCGGCGGATCAGCCCAGACCCATGCGGATTCTGGGCGCGCTTTTCCATACCTTCATCCTGATCGAATATGAGGATCATCTGCTGATGGTGGATCAGCACGCGGTGCACGAGCGGCTGCTGTATGAAAAAATGATGGCCGCTTACCGGGACCAGCGGGCCGGGCAGGAGATGCTCCTTCCGGTCATTGTTCCCGCCAACCAGCGGGAACAGGCGCTGCTGGAGGAAAACAGGGACTTGCTGGAAAGCATCGGCCTGGTCGCGGAGCCCTTCAGCGGAAAGGAAGTGGCGGTTC
Source organism: uncultured Clostridia bacterium (assembly GCA_946613955.1). The sequence continues at coordinate 28,654 of CAMOGC010000003.1, read as the reverse complement.
GGTCCGTTCCCGTGGTGCTGGGAGAAAACGAAACCGCCGCTTTTGTGCGGGAGGCGATCGATGCGCTGGAGGCGGGGCGTATGCCCGGGGCGGACAAAAAGCGGGCGAGTATCCTCCAGATGGCCTGCAAGCACGCCATCAAGGGCGGTGAACCCCTGAGCGAGGAGATGCTGCGTTCCCTGGTCGAGGAAATGATCGACAAAAAGGTGACCCCTACCTGCCCGCACGGCCGGCCGCTGGTTGTGGCCATCAGCCATCAGGAGCTGGACAGGAAGTTCAAAAGGATTCAATAGAGAGACGAGGAAATGATTCGATGAACAAAGAGATTGCCGCCATGATCCGGGAGGCGGAGGAGGCGCTGCGGGACGCCTTCGCCCGGATCGATGAAACAGAGGAAATCCGCACCCGCCAGGTACTGGATATCTTCCGGGAAAACCAGGTCAGCTACCGCCATTTTGCCCCCACCACGGGCTACGGATACGACGACGTTGGGCGGGACACGCTGGAGCGGATCTACGCCGCGGTTTTCCATACCGAGGCGGCCCTGATGCGCCCCCATATCGCCAGCGGCACCGCCGCCCTGAGCCTGACGCTCTTCGGTCTGACAAAACCCGGGGAGCGGATTCTCAGCGCGACCGGCATGCCCTACGATACCCTGACGGGGATCCTCGGCCTCGGGGACGAAACGCCCCCCGGTTCCCTGAAGGAGATGGGCGTCGGATTCGACTGCGTGGAGCTGACGCCGGAGGGGAAAATCGATCTGGCCGCGGTGGAGGCGGCCATCCGGCCGGAAACCACGCTGGTCATCGCCCAGCGAAGCCGGGGATACGCGTGGCGCCCCAGCCTGATGCCGGAAGCCTTCGCGCCTCTGGCGGAGATGATCCATACCCGGCATCCGGGGGTCCGGCTGATGGTGGACAACTGCTATGGGGAATTCGTGCGGGAAAAGGAGCCTACGGATTTCGGGGCGGATCTGTGCGTGGGCAGTCTGATCAAAAACCCCGGTGGCGGCATCGCGCCCACGGGGGGCTATGTGGCCGGCCGCCGGGAGGCGGTGGAACGGGTGGCCGGAAGGCTGACCGCGCCGGGGCTGGGGCGGGAGCTGGGCTCCTATGCCGGGGATTACCGCCCTTTCTATCAGGGGCTTTTCATGGCGCCCCATACCGTGGCGCAGGCGCTGAAAACCGCGCTGCTGGCCGCCAGACTCTTTGAGGACAGGGGGCTTCAGTGCACCCCGGGTTCCCTGGAACCCCGGGCGGATATCATTCAGGCGATCCGCATGGAAACGCCGGAGAGGCTGGTGGCCTTCTGCCAGGGGGTCCAGGCGGCCAGCCCGGTGGACAGCATGGCGCTTCCGGAGCCCTGGGACATGCCGGGATACGCGGACCAGGTGGTCATGGCGGCGGGTACGTTTGTGGCGGGGGCCAGCATTGAGCTGAGCTGCGACGGCCCCATGCGGCCGCCCTATACCGCCTACATGCAGGGTGGGCTGACCTACGCCCACGGCCGCATCGCCATGGCGGAAGCGCTTCGCCGGATGGGGTACTGAGAGAAACGCCGGCGGAGAGATGCCGGGAAGAAAGGAAGTCTGGCAGATCATGAGATGCGCCTTCATCCTGAACCCGATCGCGGGAAACGGATTTGCCTCCCGAAGCATGGAAAAGCTGGAGGAGATTTTGAAGGACAGGCCGGAAATCGTTTACCGCGTTTTTCTTACGGAACGGCCGGGCCACGCGACCGAAATGGCCGCGGGGCTCGCGGCGGAAGGAACATGGGATATCGTTTTTTCCGTCGGCGGAGATGGAACGGCGTTTGAAACCGCCGCGGGGCTGGCGGAAACCGGCCAGAAGATGGCCGTCATTCCCGCCGGGACGGGAAACGATTTTGTGAAGGCGGTGGGCCTGCCCAGGGAACCGGCTGAAGCGCTGGCCTTTGCCCTCTGCCACGAGCCCCGGCCGGTAGACCTGGGACGGATCAACGACGGCGCCTTTCTCAACATCTGCGGAACCGGGTTTGACGTTACGGTGCTGGATTACGCGGCGGAGCTGAAGAAAAAATACCGGGGGCTGACGCCCTATCTGCTGGGACTTGTCAAAGCCATCGCCCACCACAGGGGCGTGCGACTGAAACTGACCATCGACGGGCGGACCGAGGAAGGGGAATTCCTCACCTGCGCCATCGCCAACGGGCAGTTCTTCGGCGGCGGGATCCCCATCTGTCCCGCCGCCAGGCCCGATGACGGGAAGCTGAATGTGGTGCTGATCCGGAACCGGCCGCGATGGATGATGCCCTTCTATCTTCCGGGACTGATGATGGGCAGGGCCCTGAGCTTCAAAATCACCAAGCACGTTCTGGCGGACCGGGTGGAGATGGAATCCCCGGGGATGCGTGTCAACGTGGATGGGGAAATATTCTCCATGGACCGGGCGGTCTTTTCCCTCCGCAGGGGCGCGCTGAATCTGATCCGATAAAAAGATTTGGATCCGGAAGACTCCCCTGGCAGGAAACAGGCATGGCGGGATGGAATTATTCTGGAAAGGTACGTTCATAAGGAGGCAAAGACAATGGCGGATATTGGCAAGAATCTGAAGAGTATCTGGATGAAGAGCATGGAGGCCATCGGGAATACCGCGTCCAACATCGCCAGCAGCACCAAGTACAAGCTGGACGAGATGTCCATGACCAACAAACGAAATGAGATCATGAACGACTTTGGCGCCCGGGCTTACGCCCTCTGGCAGAAGGGCGAGCGTTTTCCGGAGGAGCTGGAAACCCAGCTGCGGGAACTGGCCCGGCTGGATGAGACGCTGAACGATATGCGGGCGGAAAGATACGCCAGCATCAAGGCCGCCATGACGGAGATGTCCCCGGAGGGGGAAGCGGCGCCGGAAGGAGAAAAGACTGAAGCGGCTCCCGGGGCGGAAGAGGAGATCCCTGCCGGGGCGGCGGAGGCGGTTCCGGAGACACCCGATGAAGCCGCGCCTGGGGCCCCGAAGGAGGAAGACGCCTCTTTCCCGGCCGAAACAGCGGAAACGGCCGGACAGACATCCGCGGAAAACGAAGCGCCTCTGCCGGTCGATGCGCCCGGGAAAGCCGAAGATGCCCCCGAGGGGGGTGAGGTTCCCGTGATCGAAGTCGAGGGACCGGAAAAACATGAAAAGACGGACAGGGGCCTCAGCAGCGATATCGACGATCTGTTCGAAAAAAAGCCCACGCCGGAGGAAGCGGCGGAGAAGGTAAACGGCGCGCTGGACAGCATCGGCAGCCATCTGGTCGGTTTTTCCGAAAAAATCGGCAAAGGAATTGGCGACCTGGCGGACTCCCTGATGGGCCGGGACGACGAAGAATAATCCGGAAGACGGTTCCCCCGGACGGGGTTGCCCCTTCCCCGAAGCAGCCGGATCCACTCCGCGGGAACAAGCCCGCGGAGCTTTTCCTTGAATTGGCGACCCGGTTTTGCTATAATCAATTCCAACGTCCGGGAGGGGGAATGAAGGATGCCTGAAGCGGGAGTCAGACGGATGCTTTCCGCCGCGCTGTGCCTGCTGCTTTGCCTGGCGGCCGCGGCTGCGGCCGCGGAAATCGCCGTGACCATGGAGGCGGATGAATGGACATGGGAGGCGGGCGGTGTTTCCGCCTTTCACGGGACCATCGACACGGGCGGAGAGCCGATTCCCGGCGCGTCGATGACGCTGACGGTTCAGACCCGGCTGGAGGATTCCGGAAGAGCGGTGTTTCTACGCCTGTGCGGCAAGAAGATGAAAATCCGGAACAGAAGCGAAACCGCGGTGGCCGATCTCTCCGCGAACCCGGAGGAGAACAGCTTTGAGGCGGAATGGTATCTGCCCGAGAGCACGGAAGAAGGCATCGCCGCCGCGAAGGTGACCCTGACGGTGACGGACGCGGAAGGGAAGCCCCTGGCCGAAGGGACGATGCAGGTCGGCTCCGAAGCCGAGGAAGAAGCCAAAATCGGCGTTTCCCCGGTCAAGAGGGCGGATCAGCTCATGATATTTCTGGGAATCGGATGCGTCCTGTTCTGGGGCCTGGCCATCGGACGGGCCCTGATGATCCGCAAAGCCGCGAAGAAAGGATAGAAAGCCATGCAGATTTATAACAGCATGACCCGGAAGAAGGAAGAATTCAAGCCCCTGCGGGAAGGAAAGGTGGGCATTTACGCCTGCGGGCCTACGGTTTATAACTATTTTCATATCGGAAACGCCCGCCCCTTTATCACCTTCGACGTCCTCCGCAGGCAATTGGAACGGGAAGGATACGAGGTAACCTTTGTCCAGAACTTTACGGATATCGACGATAAGATGATCCGCCGGGCCAACGAGGAAGGCATTACCGTTCAGGAGCTGGCGGATCGGTTTATCCGGGAATACTATACCGACGCCCGGGCGCTGGGCATCCGTCCGGCCACGGTGCATCCCAGGGCCACGGAGCATATTCCGGACATTATCCGGCTGATTTCCAAACTGATCGAAAACGGCCATGCCTATGCCACCCCCGGCGGCGACGTATATTACCGGGTCTCCGCCTTCGCCGGGTACGGAAAGCTGAGCGGCCAGTCGGTGGAAGACCGGGAGATGGGCGCCAGCGAAAGGCTGGATGTGGAAACCGACAAGGAGGCGCCGGCCGATTTTGCCCTGTGGAAGGCGCAGAAGCCCGGGGAACCCGCCTGGGAAAGCCCCTGGGGCATGGGACGGCCGGGATGGCACATCGAATGCTCCGCCATGAGCATGAAATACCTCGGCGAGACCTTCGATATCCATTGCGGCGGGAAGGATCTGCTCTTCCCGCACCATGAAAACGAGATTGCCCAGAGCGAGGGGGCCACGGGGCATCCCTACGTCCGCTACTGGATGCATAACGGGTTCATTAACGTCGACAACCAGAAGATGAGCAAGAGCCTGAACAACTTCTTTACTGTTCGGGACATCGCCCGGGAATACGATCTGGAGGCGGTCCGGCTGTTCATGCTCTCCGCCCACTATCGCAGCCCCATCAACTTCAGCAGGGAACAGATCGAGGCCGCCAGCGCCAGCCTGAACCGACTGTATACCGCGCGGGATCATCTGGCCTTCCAGCGGGAGCACGGGGAAAACCGGCCGCTGAATGAAGCGGAGGAAGCGTTCCTTGAGCGGCTGAAGGGGTATGAAGGCCGTTTCGATGCCGCCATGGACGACGATCTGAACACCGCGGACGCCCTGGGGGCCATTTTCGAAATGGTCAAGGACGCCAATATCAGCCTGCAGGCCGGGTGCTCCCGGCAGGCGGCGGAAAAAGCGCTGGATAGCCTGAAGGCGGTCTGCGGCGTGCTGGGCCTTCTGAACCGGGAGGAGGACGACGGCCTGACCGACGAGATCCGCGCCATGGTCGCCGAGCGGGCCGAAGCCCGGAAGAACAGGGACTGGAAGCGCAGCGATGAGCTGCGGGACGCCATTCGCGCCGCGGGTTACATTCTGGAGGATACCAAACAGGGACAGAAGGTTCGCCGGGATGTTTAAGATTTCCCGGAAGGCGGCGGGCGCCCTGCTGGCGGCGGTCGGCGTGGGCGTATGCCTGCTCTCGCTGAAGGATCTGCGGGCGGGAAGAAGGGACGGATATGCCGCCGAAAAAGGAACTCCTTCCTATCAGACCCCCGCGCCCCCGGAGGGAACCGTCTCCGTCAATGAGGGGGACGCGGAGGAGCTGACGAGGATCCCGGGCATCGGAGAAACGATGGCCGCGCTGATTCTGGAAGAACGGGACCGGAACGGTCCCTTCTTCTATCCGGAGGATCTGCTGACCGTCCGGGGCATCGGGCCGGGCAAACTGGAAAAGATCCGCCCGCTGCTGGATCTGAGGGCCGGCGGAGAAAAGGAGGACTGAAAGTGGCCTATCAGGCGCTGTACCGGCAGTGGCGGCCGAAGGATTTTTCCCACATGGTCGGGCAGGAGACGATCGTTGCGACCCTTCGGAACCAGATCCGTACCGGCAGGATCGCCCATGCCTACCTGTTCTGCGGCAGCCGGGGAACCGGCAAAACCTCCACCGCGAAGATCCTGGCCCGGGCCATCAACTGTCTCCATCCCCGGGACGGGGATCCCTGCGGGGAATGCGAAAACTGCCGACGGATGGAAGCAGAGGAAAGCCTGGATGTGATCGAGATCGATGCCGCCAGCAACAACGGCGTCGATGAAATCCGGAATCTCCGGGATACGGTCAAGTATCCTCCGCAGTTTGGACAATATAAGGTTTATATTATCGACGAAGTGCATATGCTGTCGGTATCCGCCTTCAACGCGCTGCTCAAAACGCTGGAGGAGCCGCCGGAACACGTTGTTTTTATTCTCGCCACCACGGAGCCGCAGAAGCTGCCGGCCACGGTGCTGAGCCGGTGCCAGCGCTTCGACTTTGGCCGGATTTCCGCGGCAAAAATCCAGGCACGCCTGCGGGAGGCGGCGGAGGGGGCCGGCGGGAAGGCTACCGATGGAGCCCTGAATGCCATCGCCCGGGCCGCGGAAGGCGGCATGCGGGACGCGCTGAGCATCCTGGACATGTGCCTGGGATACGGAAAGGACATCAACGAGGAACTGGTCCGGACGGTTTTGGGCACCAGCGACCGGGCCTTTCTTTTTCGCTTCAGCCAGGCGCTTCGGGAGGAGGATCCTGCCCAGGTCATCCTGCTCATCGATGAGGTGATGCGCGACGGGAAGGATCCCCTGGTTTTTTCCCGGGACGTCAGCGGACACCTCCGGACGCTGCTGATGGCCAAATGCTGCGGCGCGGAGTCTGGAACGATTCTGGAGATGACAGAGGAGGATACCGCCGAATATCTCCGGGAGAGCGAGGAGTATCCCGCTTCAAGGCTGATGGACATGCTGGATCTGTTTATGCGTCTGGAGACGGATCTGAGATACGCCTCCTCTCCGCGGATCGCGCTGGAAAGCGTTGCGCTGAAATGCTGCCTGCGAACCGCGGCGACGGATACGCTGGCCATCAGCGACCGAATGGCGGAGCTGGAAAACCGGATCTCGCAGCTTCGGGAGGCTCTGGAAAGAGGCGTTCCGGAGCGCGCGGAGCGGAAACCGGCGCCAGCCGCCGCCGGCGGAGCGCAGGAAAAAACAAAAAAGACCGCGGCGAACCCGAAGACGGCTCCGAAAAAACAGGCGCTGACGCCTGTGGGGCGCGGCGCGGAGGATTCGTGGAAAGCCGCCGTGACCCAACTGCAAAAGACCGAGCCTTCCATTCACGGCATGCTGAACTTCGGCGTTTTCCTGGGCCTGGAGGGCGGGGTTTTCCAATGGCAGGCGAATCCCGGATTCGAGATCATCGCCTCCTCCCTCAACAGCCCGGACCGGAAGGCCCGGATCGTCGCGGCGCTGACGGAGGCCGCCGGGGCACCGTGCGATTTCAGGGCGATGGACGGAACGGCCGCAGGACGGAGAAAGGAAGAAGCCGTCGAAGCGGATCAGGTTCAGGAACTGGAGGATACCTTTGGCGCCGGCGCAGTCCAGGTGGTGGACAGCCTGCCGGAATAAGCGATCAACAGAAAACCCCCGGAGCCGGAAGGCTTCGGGGGTAAAATCATGGAGGATCAGTTCAGGGCTTCGGCGTCGTTTTCGATGCTGACTTCCTCGACGCTGCGGATGCCCCAGCGGGCCACGACCATGCTCAGATTGTCCCGGCCGACGGACAGGGTCACGGTATCGTCCTTGATGCCGACGATGGTTCCGTAAATACCGCCGATGGTGCAGACCCGATCCCCGGCCTTCAGGTTGTTCAGCATTTCCTTTACCTGCTTGTCCTTTTTCCGCTGGGGCCGGATGAGGAAGAAATAAAACACCACAAAGATCAGAATCATGGGGAGGAACGTCGTCAGCAGGGCGGCAATGGAATTGGGCTGCCCTTCGACAGCTCCTCCCGCGGCCGCGGCGGCATCCGCAGCCGGCGCGGCCTCGTCCGCGATCGCAACGGCCATTCCGAACAGCTTTTCAAAAATCATTTTTTTCAGTCTCCTTTGTCAGATTTGGATCCGGGCGCATTATATCAGAAAGCCCCGGCACTTACAAGCCTGTTTTTCCGCCGGTCAGGGCAGATTTCTGGTGGCGATGATATCGGAACCGGTTCCGCAGACATCTGGGAGGATGACCTGGCCGATGGAAACGGGCGCTTTCACCCGGACATCCCGCAGCGCCGCCATTACTTCGGCGATCTGCTTTTTCGGAACCGGGGAGGCGGTTTTGACGGACAGGGGCGTTTCACTGCCTTCCGCGGGCACCACGGCGGTAATCATTCGCAGGGGAAGGGTGCATTCCTGACGGGCGTATTTATCTCCCCGGGCGCAGGTGTTGCCGGAGACGGAGAGCACCTCGCCCGCTTCGGAGAGGGTAACGGTCATCCGGCATCCGACCGGGCAGTTGATACAGGTGATAATCTGTTCCATCGCTCTTACGCTCCTTTCTCGATCCGGACGACCAGGGGCTCTTTTCCGTCCAGACCGGCAAACTTGTCCGGCCGGACCGGGCAGGTCACCATTTCGCCGGGGGTAAAGATCATGGCTTTCCGGCGATACAGCTCCCGGCCGCCGCAGGAAATGACCACCGAGGCGTTCCGATAAACGGCATCAGGCCGGAACATGAAGGTCGTCTCCTGGGAAGGGAGCAGACGGATCCGCTGGGGTACGGTTCCCCGGACGCCGTCCCCGTCCTGAACCGGCAGGAAGACGGCTTCCTCCTGGCGGGCGCGAATAAACGCGGCGGCGGCATGCCCCGCCCGGAAGCTTTCATTGGACACATGATCCACCAGATCATGAACATGCAGGACGTTGCCGCAGGCAAAAACACCGGGCACGGAGGTTTCAAAGTTATCGGAAACCACGGCGCCGGAGGTGGCGGGAGACAGCGCGACGCCCGCGCCAACGCTGAGCTCGTTTTCCGGAATCAGGCCGCAGGAGAGAAGCAGCGTATCGCACTCGAAGACCTGCTCGGTTCCGGGAATGGGACGGCGGCGATCATCCACCTGAGAGACCACCACAGCTTCCAGCCGCTCCCGCCCCCGGATCTCCGTCACCGTATGGCTCAGGAAGAGGGGAATGTCATAATCGTTCAGGCACTGGACGATATTCCGGTTCAACCCGGAGGAGTACGGCATGATTTCCACGCAGGCCAGCACTTTCGCCCCCTGCAGGGTCATACGGCGGGCCATGATCAGCCCGATGTCCCCGGAGCCCAGGATAACGACCCGCTTCCCAGGCATGAAGCCCTCCAGGTTTACGAAGCGCTGAGCTGTTCCGGCGGAATAGATTCCGGCGCAGCGGGTTCCCGGCGTACACAGGGCGCCACGGGGTCTTTCCCGGCAGCCCATGGCCAGCACCACAGCGCCAGCCTGAATCACCCGCAGGCCTTTTTCAGGGGACACGCAGGTGACCTTCCGGTCGGCGGAGACGGAGAGTACCGTCGTCGCGCATTCGATGGGAATCTTCAGCTCCCGGGCCCGGTCAATATCCCGCTGGGCATATTCCGGACCGGTCAGCTCCTCCTTGAAACGGTGCAGCCCAAAACCGTTATGCACGCACTGGCGAAGAATGCCGCCGGGCTCCATCTCCCGCTCCAGCACCAGCAGGGATTCCACCCCATCCTCCCGGGCGGCGATGGCGGCGGCCAGCCCCGCGGGGCCCGCGCCGATAATCAGAATATCCACTTTTTCAATCATGCCTTTTCCCTCCTATCGGCGTCGGCCGTCAGCGTTCCGGTCAGCAAATAGCTGCTTCCGCCGTTCTTGGTGATTTCTGTCAGGGGGAGTCCCGTTTCCCTGGAGAGGATGGCCGCGACCCGGGGGGAGCAGAAGCCTCCCTGGCAGCGCCCCATGCCGGCGCGGGTCCTGCGTTTGACCGCGTCGATGCTGCGGGCGGGAACAGGCCGATGGGCCGCGGCCACGATTTCCGCCTCGGTCACCACCTCGCAGCGGCAGACGATATTCCCATACAGGGGGTTTTCCGCAAGGGCGGCTGCCTGCTCCTCCGGCGTCCTTTCCCGGAAAGGAACCGGCTGGGGCGGGCAGGGCAGGACGGTTTCCTTCCGGGCAAGCTTCATCTCACGGGCGATCGAGGCGGAGAGATCCCGGGCGATGGCGGGGGCGGAGGAAAGGCCGGGGCTTTCGATACCCACCGCTTCCCAGGCGCCGGGGCAGCCGTCCACCGGCCCGATCACAAAATCTCCGCCGGGCTCATGGGCGCGGACACCGCTGAAATTGGTGATATTGGAACGAACCGAGGCCTTTGGCCAGGTCAGGCGGACCTTTTCCATCACAAAGTCCAGGCCCGGCTGGGTGGTCGCCGTGTCCAGCGGATCGTCGATATCCTCGGCGCTGGGGCCCAGGAGCACGTTGCCGTGCACCGTGGGGGAAACCAGAACCCCTTTCCCCATTTTGGAGGGGCATTGGAAAATCGTTCTGTTAAAGGGGAGCTCCGCCGGCCGGTCGAGCAGATAGTACTGGCCGCGCCGATGGATGATCTCCAGCGGCCTGGCGGAAAGCTGATTGTGCAGCAGGGCGGAGGAGGCGCCGGCGCAGTTGACCAGGCCGCGGCAGGTGATTTCCTCCCCGGAGGAGCATACGACCCGGAAACCGCCGCCGGGGAGGGGGGCAATTTGGATCGCTTCCATCCCGAAACGGAAGGAGACGCCGTTGAGCGCCGCGTCATCCGCCAGCGCGTAGGTCAGCTCATAGGGGCTGACGATGCCGCTGGTCGGCACCAGGAGAGCGCAGGAAACCGCGGGATTCAGGGAGGGCTCCAGGGCCAGCGCCTCGGCGCCGGAAAGAAGCTTCAGCCCGGAAACGCCGTTTTGAATTCCCCTGTTTAGCAGTTCTTCCAACGTTTCCCGGTCTTCCGCGGAAAAACCGATGACCAGCGCTCCGCAGGCCGCAAAGGGAACGCCCAGCTCCCGGCAAAGCTCCGGATACATGCCGGCGCCTTCCACGTTGTATTTTGCCTTCAGGGTTCCGGGAAGGGCATCGTATCCCGCGTGCACGATGCCGCTGTTGGCCTTGGAGGCGCCTTCAGCCACGTCCCAGGCGCGGTCGATCACCAGGACGGAGACGTCGTATCGGCTCAGCTCCCGGGCCAGGGCGCAGCCCACAACCCCTCCGCCGATGATCAGCAGATCCGTTGAAAAAGCCATGTTTCCATTCCTCCATCTGTTGTCAGGATGCGGGGCAACCTGCCAAAGCGCCATAAGACCGGCGCTGCTTCCCGCTTTACGGCCATTTGGCCAGACTCCTCTTATCTTAACACGAAAAGGGGCCGGAAGCAACGGTTGCGAAAGCGGACGGCGAATGATATAATAGACTGTATTTGTATGGGGGTGGCGGGATGATCACGACGATTTGCCTGAATCCAAGTTTCGATAAAACCGTTGAGATGGAGACCCTGAAGATCGGCAAGGTGAATCGCATCGGGAAAATGCGGGAGGATCTTGGCGGCAAGGGAATCAATGTGGCCGTGGTCGCCCAGCGGCTGGGCGTCGAGGTGCAGTGCGTCGGCGTCATGGGAGAGGACGGGGCTGAGGAGCTGTCCGCCCTGATGAACCGGGAAGGCTTGAAACACCGGTTCCTGAAGATCCCCGGCCGGGTGAGAACCAACCTTAAGCTCATTCTGAAGGATCAGAAAGAGATTACCGAGCTCAACGAGCCTGGCATTCCCATGAGCCGGGAAAGCCTGGACGCCTTTTTCCGTATCGCGAAGGAGGCGACCAAGGACAGCGATATGGTGGTTTTGACGGGGAGCGTGCCTCCCGGGTGCCCCAAGGGTCTCTATCGTGACCTGATGCTCGCGCTGGACGGAAAGAAATGTATCCTGGATTCGGAAGGGCCGGAGCTGGAGCTGGGGGCCAAAGGGGCGCATCCTTTCCTGATTAAGCCCAACCTGCATGAAATGGAAGCGACACTGGGGCTGGAGCTGAGAACCATGCGCTCCATCCGGGACGCGGCGCTGCTCTTTATTCAGCTTGGGGTTCAGCACGCGGTGGTTTCCATGGGCGCGATGGGAGCCATGTATGTGGATCGGGAAAAGACCCTTTTCGCGCCCGCCCTGCGGGTTTCGGCCAAATCCACCGTCGGCGCCGGAGACGCCATGATCGGCGGCATGCTGATGGGATATGAAAAGGAAGGGGATATGGCCAAGGCCTTCCGCTACGGCGTCGCCGCGGGGGCGGCCAGCGTCATGACGGAAGGAACGCAGCTGATCGTTCCGGAAGATTTCCGCCAGCTGCTGACCCAGGTCCGGGTGCAGGAAGTATAATGAGCAGGCTGTTTTTTTTACGAAAGCCGGAGTATTCCGACGGGCGGATCGACCTGATTCCCATCCGGGTGCTGCCGCCGGACCGGGCGCTCGGGTTCGGCAGGGAAAGGGTCTGGCGAATTACGGAGCAGGGCGGCCGGAGGGAGATCGGCCGGATCAGCTATCGGGACGGAGAAAGCCGCGGTATCTATTACTACGGCCATATAGGCTATCATATCGATCCCCCCTGGCGGGGGCATCATTACGCGGCGGCGGCCTGCCGCCTGATCCTTGAGGAAATCCGCATGAGCGGAAAAAGCAGCGTGGTGATTACCTGCGATCCCGACAATGAAGCCAGCCGGAAAGTCTGCCTGGCGCTGGGGTGTGTGCTGGAAGGGGAAACCGATGTTCCCCTTGACCTTCAGGAGCGGTTTGATATCAGCGCCCGGAAATGCCGGTACATCTGGCGGGTCGGGGAGGAGAAAGGCGACAGATGATCATCGAGGCGAGGGAAACCCTGGTGGCCTGTGAAATCAGAGGGGACAAAGGGCCGCGGGTTGTTCTGCTCCACGGGTGGGGCTGCAGCATGGAAATGATGTCCCCGCTGGCTGCGGCGCTCGAGAAAGACCATCAGGTGCTTCTGATCGATTTTCCAGGGCACGGGAAGAGCGGCTTCCCGCCGGCGCCCTGGGGCGTTCCGGAATACGCGGCCTGCCTGAAGGAAGTGCTGGAGAAGGCGGATTTCCTTCCTTGCGCCGCTGTCGGCCACAGCTTCGGATGCAGGGTGGCGGCCTGGCTGGCCGCGGATGATCCGTCCGTGTTTACCCGGCTGGTTTTTACCGGAGCCGCAGGTCTGCGGCCCAGACAGTCCGAAGAGGGAAAGAAGCGGGCGGAAGCCTTTCAGAAAAAGAAACGGGCAATCCGGAGGCTGGAGGGCATCGCGCCCCTGAGAACGGTGGCGGAAAAAATGGAGGAACGCCTCCGCCGCCGGTACGGCAGCGCCGATTATAACGCCCTGGCCCCTGAAATGCGGGCGACCTTCGTCCGGGTGGTAAACGAGGATCTGAGGGATAAATACCCCCTGATCAGGCAGAGCACGCTGCTGATCTGGGGGGACGCGGATACAGAAACGCCCCTGTGGATGGGGCAGGAAATGGAAAAACTGATTCCGGACGCAGGGCTTGTGATTTTTGAGGGCGGAAGTCATTTCGCCTTTATCGAACAGCCGGAGCGGTTCCATACGGTGGTGCGGTTTTTCCTGACGGAGGACGAACAGCATGACATTTGACGCTTCCTCGGTTTGCCGGGGCGGGCCGGGCTGGCTGCTGTCGGCGGCCATCGCGGTCTCCTGCCTGCTGGCGGGCCGGAGTCTGATCCACTGGTTTCAGCTGGAAAGCTATCAGCATCCCGGATATTTCCGTACCCTTCGAAGGCATGGGGTTTTCGCCTGGCTGCCGGGGGCGGCGCTGGCCGCGGTCTGCATGCTGGCGGGAGCAGGGATGCTCCTGGCGGCCGGGAACGGGTCTCCCTGGCTGATCGCGGCCGGCGTCTCTCTTCCTTCCGTTGGGGCGGCTCTCCTGATACGGGCGAGAAGCCTGAAGGTCAAAGCCAAGAAACAGCTGGTCTATACTCCCCGAATCAGGCGGCTCTACGCCGTCGCCTTTGTGCTTTATCTGCTGCTGATCAGGGGAGGGAGCGAAGCGGCCGGCTTTTTTGCCGCGGCGGCCTTTCCGGTTGCGCTGCCTCTGTGGACGGCGCTGGCGGGTCTTCTGGCCTGGCCCATAGAGAAGGCCATCAGCGAGGCCTATTTCCGGGACGCGCAGCGGATCCTGCGGGAGCACCCCGATCTGATCCGGATCGGGATTACCGGGAGCTGGGGAAAAACCAGTGTCAAATTCATTCTCGGAACGCTGCTGGAACAGCGGTTCCCGACCCTCATCACTCCCGCAAGCTTTAATACGCCCATGGGAGTCACCCGGATCATCCGGACGAAACTGGAACCCGGGCATCGGATTTTCGTCGCGGAGATGGGCGCCCGGCACGTGGGCGATATCCGGGAAATGTGCCGGCTGGTACATCCGGAAATCGGGGTGCTGACCTCCGTGGGCCCCCAGCATCTTGATACCTTTAAAACGCAGGAACGGATCACCCGGACCAAGTATGAGCTCATGGAAGCGATTCCTGAAGATGGGAAATGCTTTTTCGCGGATGATGAGGGCATTGTCCTTGAGCTTTACCGGAAGACTGAAAAAGAAAAATATCTGGCGGGTCTGCATCCGGAGCGGGATGATACCTGGGCGGAGCAGATGTCTTTCTCCCCCGAAGGCAGCCGGTTCATCCTCTGCCACGGGGAGGAGCGGATTCCCTGCGAGACGGAGATGCTCGGAGAGCTGAACGTCCGCAACATCGTGCTCTGCGCCCAGATCTGCTTCAGCCTGGGAATGACCGGGCAGGAGATCGCCCGGGGAATACGTGCCCTCAAAAGCGTGGAGCACAGGCTCCAGCTGATCCGGAACCCCGGCGGAATCACTGTGATCGACGACGCTTTCAACAGCAATATCCGCGGCGCGAAACAGGCCTTTGAAACCCTGAAGGAATTTCCGGGGCGACGGATCATCGTGACGCCGGGAATGGTGGAGCTTGGCGACCGGGAGGAAGAGATGAACCGGGAATTCGGCCGGGCCATGGCAGAGGCCTGCGATACCGCCGTGCTGGTTGGAAAAAAACGGAGTATCCCGCTGTCGGAAGGCCTGAGGGAAGGTGGCTTTCCGGAAGAGAACATCCATGTGGCCGACAGCCTTGCGGCGGCAGCCGAGCTTTTGAAAACCCTGGCGGGAAGCGGGGATACCATCCTTTTCGAAAACGATCTGCCGGACAATTACAGCGAGGAATAAACGGAGGATAAACCATGGGCAGAAAACAGCTGGGAGTCATCTTCGGCAGCCGGAGCTGCGAGCGGGAAGTGTCCATTATCAGCGCGGTCCAGCTGATGCGCCACGCGGATCCCGAAAAATATGACGTAATCCCGGTTTATATCGATGAGAAAGGCGCATGGTATACGGGGGAGGCGCTGAAGGATATTCACGCGTTTCAGCCCTTTCGCCCGGACGCGCCCGGCATCCGGAAGGTTTTCCCGGACATGACGGCGGGATCCGGGGCGCTGCTGGCGGTGGAAAAAGGCAAAGGGCTGCTGGCCAGGGAAGAACTGAAGGCTGTCGCGCGGATCGATGTTTATGTCGTTGTGATGCACGGGATGAACGGGGAGGACGGGACGCTGCAGGGACTGCTGGAATTGGCCAATATTCCCTATACCTCCGCCGGCGTCGGAGCCAGCGCCCTGGGAATGGACAAAATCCTGATGAAACAGTTTTTCCGGGGCGGGGAGCTTCCCGTGCTTCCATCCCTTTGGCTCAGCCGCGGTTTATTCGCCGGGAAACCGGAGGACGCCCTGGACCGGGTGGAAAAGGAACTGGGCTTTCCGGTCTATGTAAAGCCTGCGAACCTGGGCTCGAGCATCGGCGTCAGCCGGGCGGAAAACCGGGAGGAACTGCGGGAGGCCCTGGCGCTGGGCTTCGAATACGACCGGCGCTGCCTGGTGGAGAAGGGGCTGAACCGGCCCATCGAGCTGAACTGCAGCGTGCTGGGCTACGACGGCCAGGTGGAGGCGTCGCCCATCGAAATGCCCATCAGCGGAGAGGACTTTCTCGATTTTCATGAAAAGTATCTGGCTTCCGGCGGCAGCAAGGGCATGGCCAGTCTTCACCGGGTGCTTCCGGCTCCCATCGAGGATGAACTGCGGGATCGGATTCAGGAAATGAGCCGAACGATCTTCCGGATGATGGACTGCAAGGGGTGTGTCCGGATTGACTATATGTTCGACCGGGAGGGAGGCGGACTGTATATCACGGAAATCAACACGATTCCCGGCAGCATGGCCTTCTATCTGTGGGAAAACGCGGGCGTTTCCTACCGGGAACTGATCGACCGGATGGTGGATATTGCCGAGCGGGCCCATCGGGATCGGAACGCCTCCAATTACGCCTATTCCAGCGATATTCTCAAGGGCGTCTCTTTCGGCGCCAAGGGAAGCAAGGGCGCCAAAGGAAGCAAGGGAGCGGGCGGAAGCAAGCGATAGCTTTTCGAGGGCGCTCTTCCCGCGAACGGGACGCGGCAGGGAAACAGCACCTTTTCCGAAAAGCCCAGAAGCGCCTTCCGGAGGGATAACGACCGAAACAGGGAAAAGGAAAGGAAGCGGAGGCATGCTGGAAAAGATCGGCGGATCCGAGGATGTAAAGCGCCTTTCTGAGGAAGAAATGAATACGCTTTGCGGAGAAATCCGGCAGGAACTGATTTCCACTGTTTCCCGAAACGGTGGGCACCTGGCGTCCAATCTTGGGGTTGTGGAGCTGACGCTGGCGCTCCACCGGGTTTTTGACTTTCCGGAGGACCGGATTGTTTTCGACGTTGGCCACCAGAGCTATGTTCACAAGATGCTGACAGGGCGGTTTTCCCGTTTTTCCACCCTGCGCACCTTTGGGGGGCTCAGCGGTTTTCCGCGGAGGGAGGAGAGTCCCTATGACTGCTTCGAAACCGGTCACGCCTCCACGTCCATTTCCGCCGCGCTGGGACTGGCCAGAGCAAGGGATTACCGGGGGGAGAAGCATCAGGTGATGGCGCTTGTTGGGGACGGCGCCATGACCGGCGGCATGTGCTATGAGGCGCTCAACGACGCCGGCCACAGCGGAACCCGTATGATTGTCATCCTCAATGACAACGAGATGAGCATCGCGAAGAACGTGGGAGCCCTCTCCGCCCATCTGACCAATCTACGGGTCAGCGCGGAGTGGCTGAACGCCAAAAACCGCGTACGCCATTTCAGCCGTACACCCCTGATCGGTCAGCCCGTTTACCGGGTCATACACGGCGGAAAGACCCTGCTGAAATCCGCGCTGATGCGGGACAGGGACCCGGGCTTTTTTGAAACGCTGGGATTTGCCTATTTCGGCCCTATTGATGGCCACGATCTCCGGGGGCTGGAAAAAACGCTGCGGAAGGCGAAGAATTATCCGGGCCCCTGTGTCATCCATGTCATGACCCGCAAAGGATACGGATACGACAAGGCGGAGGAGCGCCCGGAGGTCTTTCACGGAACACCGCCCTTCTTTGTTGAAACGGGAGACCGGGCCAGTCTTCCAGAA
The DNA here is from genome assembly GCA_946613955.1 of uncultured Clostridia bacterium. The sequence continues at coordinate 11,194 of CAMOGC010000003.1, read as the reverse complement.
TGCCCTTCCTGCGGACATGTGATGGCTTCGACCCTGGCGGACATGGCGGAGACGGACGATCGGATTGTGACCGTGACGGCGGCTATGCCCCTGGGAACGGGGCTGGATCATTTCGCCGAGCGGTTTCCAAAACGGATGATCGACGTGGGCATCGCCGAGGAACATGCCGCGACCATGGCCGCGGGGATGGCCGCCGGCGGCATGCGGCCTTTTTTCGCGGTATATTCCAGCTTTTTCCAGCGCTGCTATGATCAGATGATCCATGATGTCAGCATGCAGCGTCTTTCGGTCACGTTTTTGCTGGACAGAAGCGGCATTGGCGGAGAAGACGGGCAGACCCACCATGGCCTTTTCGACCTGGCCTGCCTGCTGCCGGTGCCCGGCATGACGGTGCTTGCGCCCTGCGACGCCAGGGAGCTGGCCTCCATGCTTCGGTGGACCCTGACCCGGGAGGGCCCCTGCGCCATCCGGTACGCCCGGGCGGGGGACGACATACCGGGAAGAAAGGACCGTCCCTTCACGATCGGTCATTGGGAAAAGCTCCGCTCCGGCAAAGACGGCGCCCTTCTGGCGGTGGGAACCATGGTCCGCCATGCGATGACCGTGGCGGAAGACCTCTTTAAAAAGGGATTATCCATGAGCGTTATTAACTGTTCCAGTCTGAAGCCCATGGATATGGAAACCCTTTCGTCCCTGAACGGTCAGACCTTCTTCACCCTGGAGGAGCATATGCATTCCGGCGGATTTGGGGAAGCGCTCCGGCAGGTCTGCGCGGAACGCGCGTGGACCCAGCCGGCGGCTGTTTTCGCCGTTGAAAACCGGTTTCTTCCGCACGGGAGCCACAGCCTGCTGCTGCGGGAGGCGGGGCTGGATGCTGAAAGCATTGAAAATCGGATTCTGAAGATCATGGAGAGGAGCCCGGCGGATTGAGCGAAGGGAAGGAAAGAGCGGATCTGGCGCTGGTGAACCGTGGCTTTTTTGCCAGCCGGGAAAAGGCGCAGGCAGCCATCATGGCCGGCCAGGTCTACGTGGGGGAAAGGAAGATTCTGAAATCCTCCGAAACTGTTCTGCCTGAGGATGAGCTTCTGGTGCGCAAGCCGCAGGTGGCCTACGTCAGCCGCGGGGCGCTGAAACTCGAAAAGGCCCTTCGGGTCTTTAACGCGGACCTGCGGAACAGGGTGGTTCTTGACATCGGCGCCAGCACCGGAGGGTTTACGGACGTGAGCCTGCAGGCGGGAGCCAGAAGAGTATATGCGGTGGATGTCGGATACGGCCAGCTGGACTGGAAGCTGAGGAACGATCCACGGGTGACCGTCATGGAGCGAACCAACGCCAGATATCTTCGCACGGATCAGTTTCCGGAACGGCCGGAGGTCACCGTCATGGACGTAAGCTTTATCTCCATTCGGCTGATTCTCCCCGTCGCGGCGGAAATCATGGGGGATGAGGGCGTATTTTATACCCTGATCAAGCCTCAGTTCGAGGCCGGCCGGGGCAAAGTCGGCAAAAAGGGCGTGGTTCGGGATGCCCAAACCCACGCAGATGTCCTTCTGAATATCATCGGGTTTACGGAAACCTTCGGATGGCAAACCCGGGCGCTGGACTTTTCTCCCATTACAGGGCCGGAGGGAAACATCGAGTTTCTGGCGGAAATCCGGAAACGAACCGGAGAGACGCCGATGATCGGAGAGGAGGAGGTCCGCCGGGTGGTGGCGGAGGCCCACAGAACGCACGGGGGCCACGGAGGGGCATAGGGCATGCCGGCCCGGAACGGTCAAATACCTTTTTTGAGGAGGCGCAGGCATATGCCGGACAGGATCGGACTGGTCATTTATCCCGGAAGGGAGGATGCTGCCAGACGCGCGGCGGAGGCGGCTCAATGGCTTCAGGAGCGGGGATACGCAGTTTTTGACCCGGCCCGGGAGGAAAAGCCGGAGGGCCCCTGCCGGATGATCCTGACCTTTGGCGGGGATGGGACGCTGCTGAGCGGCGCGGTCCACGCCATCCGCTATCGCTGTCCGCTGCTGGGCATCAATCTGGGCACTGTAGGATTTCTTACAGAGGGGGATCCGGAAAGGCTGACGGATATCCTCGGGAGACTGATTCGGAGGGAATTCCGGATCGAAGAGAGGGAACTGCTGAAAGTCGAGGTACGCGGAAATCCCCATACGTGGTTCGTCCTCAACGACGCGGTGGTAACCCGGGGAGGTTTCGCCCGGCTGATCCAGGTGGATACCTTTATCGGGAAGGAGCCCTGGGGGACGTTTACCGCCGATGGCGTCATCGCTGCGACGCCTACGGGATCGACGGGCTATTCCCTTTCAGCCGGAGGCCCGGTCGTCGCGCCGGAGATGCACTGCATCATTGTGACCCCGGTCTGTCCCCACAGCCTGCTGCACTGCCCCTGCATCGTACCGCCGGATTCAGAAATCCGCTTCCGTCTGCGGCCTGAACGCCAGCAGCGGGCGGAGCTGCAGATCGACGGGCAGAATAAATGCACGCTTCAGGCGGGGGACGAGGTGCTGGTCACCGGGGCCAAAGAAACGCTGAAGCTGATCCGGCTGGGTCCGTCCCGTTTCTTTCAGCTGACGCAGCAGAAACTCAGCGAATGGAGTCAATGCACAGGCAGAGAGGAGGATCGCCCGTGAAAAACAACCGTCAGGCCGCCATCCGCCGGATTCTTTCGGAACGCCCGGTGGAAACCCAGGAGGAGCTGGCCGAAGCCCTTCGCGAGATGGGATTTCAGGCGACGCAGGCAACGGTTTCCCGCGACATGAAGGAAATGCGGCTGATCAAAAAGCCGGTTCCGGGCGGATCCTTTCGTTATACCATGCCGGAGCCCACAGAAAGCTTCTCGAATGAACGGCTGATCCGCATCCTTCGGGACGCCGTCATCGAAATTGACCGGGCCGGTCAGCTGCTGGTTGTCAAAACCCTGAGCGGATCCGCCAATATTGCCGCGGAGGCGCTGGATACCATGCGTATTCCGGAGATTATCGGCTCCATCGCCGGGGACAATACTGTTTTCCTCGCGGCCCGGGATCCGGATTCGGCGGGGAAGGCAGAGGAGAGGATCCGCGGTTTCCTGCCGATCGGCGGGGAAAATTCCGCGGAGGAATAATCCAATAAAAGGTTCCGCTGGAGGCGGCCCCTCCAGGGGCGGGACGCTGTTCAGAAGAAAGGAGTCGCGGACATGCTTCAGTCGCTGAGAATCCGGAACATCGTTCTGATCGATGAGCTGGAAATTCAGTTTCATCCCGGTATGCAGGTTCTGACCGGAGAAACCGGCGCGGGGAAGAGCATTGTCGTGGACGCGGTCAACCTGGTTCTCGGCGGGCGGGCCGACAAGGGACTGATCCGGTCCGGCGCCGACAAGGCTACGGTGGAGGCGGTTTTCGATGTGCCCGGCAACCCGGAAGTGAGGGATATTCTGGATCGGGAAGGCATCGAATACGATGGAAGAACCGTGATCCTCTATCGGGAGATGTCCGCGGGAGGAAAGAATCTATGCCGTCTTTGCGGCGTGGTGACGCCGGTGTCGCTGCTGCGGGAGCTCAGCGGCGCGCTGATGGATATTCATGGCCAGCACGAGCACCAGTTCCTGATGAACCCGGAGAAGCATCTGTCCTTTCTCGACCGGATGGGCGGCCCGGAACATCAGGCGAAACTCGAAGGCACCGCGGCCGCCTTTGAGGCCTTTATCACGGTCCATCGCCACTATGGCCGACTGCGGAAGGAAAATGAGCAGAAGCAGCTTCGGATGGGGTCCCTGGAACGGGACCTGGAGGAGCTGCATGCCGCGGCGCTGAAGGAGGGAGAAGAGGAGATTATTTCCGCTGATTGCGTCCGGCTGCGCAATTCCGAAAAGATTGTCTCCGTCCTTCGCCGCGCCAGAGAAGCCCTCTCCCTGAGCGGAGACGAACCCAGCTGCCTGGAAAAAGTGAAAGAGGCCTCTGCCGCCCTGGGAACTCTCGCCCCTTACGGGGAAAAGATCAGATCCCTGGCCGGCCGATGCGAGAGCGCCTATTATGAGCTGGAAGAGGCCGCCTATGAGCTCAGCGGCATGATCGAGGACAGCGATCATGATCCGCAGCGGCTAGAAAAGGCGGAGGCCAGGCTGGATCTGATCCGGAGGATGGAACGGAAATACGGTGAAAACCTGACGGCGGTGCTGGCCGAACAGCGCCGCCTGGAATCGGAATACGAACAGCTGTGCTCCCTGGAAGACCGGATAGAGGAGACCGCCCGGGAACATAAACGCCTTCTGGCGGCTTATCGGCAGCAGGCACGGGAACTCAGCGCATCCCGGAGGACGCTGGCCAAAGAGCTGGAAACCCGGATGAGCGAGCAGCTGCGGGATCTGGGCATGGGACGCACCCTGTTCCAGGTCTGCTTCCAGGAGCCGCCGGGGGAGAAACGTCCCATGCCCCGGGCCCAGGGGGATGATGAAATTCAGTTTATGATCGCTCCCAATCCGGGAGAGCCCCTCCGCCCCCTGGCCAAAACCGCGTCGGGCGGGGAGCTGAGCCGCCTGATGCTCGCTTTGAAAGCCCTGGAAGCGGAAGGCTCCGGCGTGGACTGCATGGTTTTTGATGAAATCGATACCGGCATCAGCGGGCGAATGGCTCAGGCTGTGGCTGAAAAAATGACGGCCATATCCAAAGCGCGGCAGGTCATCTGCGTCACCCACCTGCCCCAGATTGCGGCCGCCGCGGATTATGAGTTTCAGGTTGCCAAATCCGTCCAGGAGGAACGAACCCGCACCCGGGTTACGGAGCTGGATCGTGAAGGACGGATCGTTGAGATCGCCCGCATGATCAGCGGCGCCGAGGGAAGCGGAACCGGGGCGGAGACCTATGCGCGGGCCATGCTGGAGGCCAACGGGAAATAGAGGGAAGGTTAACTTTACACAACATTGTTAAAAACTTGTTTTGTGCATCGTTCGGCTTTGTGATATACTCATCTGAGGGTTCAAGACATAAGGGTTTACCTATGGAAGGAGGGCTTCCGCCCGTGTTCAGAAAACAGTATTTCCCAGGCGGCATTCATCCCCGCGAAGGGATAAACGGTAAGGCGGTGAATGGACTGAATCCCATTCGCGTTCTGGAGCCTCCGCCCCGGGTCGTGATTCCGCTGCAGCAGCATATCGGCGCTCCGGCCAGGGCGCTGGTCGCCGCGGGGGATCATGTCCGCGTCGGCCAGAAGATCGGTGAGGCGGGCGGCTTTGTTTCCGCAACGGTGCACGCCAGCGTTTCCGGAACTGTCTTCGGTATCGAGGATGCCATGCTGGCGAACGGAACGATGGTGCCTGCGGTGGTCATTGACAACGATTATCAGGAGGAATGGGTGGAGCTGCACCCTTCCGATCATCCCGAGACCATGAGTGCCGACGAACTCCGGGAAATCGTACGGGAGGCCGGCATCGTTGGTTTGGGCGGAGCGACTTTCCCCACCGCGGTCAAGCTGTCTCCCTCCGGAGGGAAAAGGATCGAAAAGCTGGTCATCAACGGCGCGGAATGCGAACCCATGCTGACGGCGGACCACAGGCTCATGCTGGAAAAAGCAGCGGATATCATCGACGGAATCCGTCTGATGATGCTGGCGCTGGATATCGAAGAAACCCTCGTGGGCATTGAAGCCAACAAGCCCGACGCCATCGATATGATGACCGCGGCCGCCAAAGGCGTGGATGGCGTCCGGATTGTCTCCCTTCCGGTTCGCTATCCCCAGGGCGGGGAAAAACAGCTGGTTTACGCCCTGACGAAACGCCAGGTTCCCAACGGCGGGCTTCCGCTGGACGTGGGAGTTGTGGTTTGCAATGTGGGGACGGTTTATGCCATCGACCGGGCCATCCGGGAGGGGCGCCCCCTGATCGAACGTGTGACCACCGTCGGCGGTCTGGTTCAGAACCCGGGGAACTTCCTGGTTCGAATCGGAACTCCCATTGATCATCTGATCGATGCCTGCGGCGGGCTCCGGGAAGAGGTGCGCCAGTTTATCTACGGCGGTCCCATGATGGGTATGGCCATCGCCCGGTTCGACATTCCCGTGACCAAGGGATGCAGCGGCCTGGTGGCGCTGGGAAATGACGCCATGGAGCCTATGGAAAGCCCTTGCATCCGATGCGGCTCCTGCCGGTATGCCTGCCCGATGAAGCTTTTCCCCAGCAGGATCGACAGCTTTACCAGGCTCGACAGGCTCGAGGAAGCGGAAAAACTGGGCGTCATGAACTGCATTGAATGCGGATGCTGTACCTTTGTATGTCCGGCCAAGCGTTCCCTGACGCAGAGCATGCGGACGGCGAAGAACGGGATCCAGAGGAAACGCCGGCGGGAAGCTGCCCGGGCGAAAGAGAAGGAGGCGTGAAAATGCAGAATAACCTGATGGTCACCTCTTCTCCCCATCTCCGGTCGAACCGATCCACCCGCCGGATTATGCAGGAGGTCTGTCTTGCTCTGGCTCCAGCCGGTATTGCCGGGATCATTCTCTTCGGATTTGGTGCCGCGGCCATCATAGCCGCATCGGTGATTTCCTGCGTCGTCAGCGAATATGTTTTCCAGCGCATCAGTCATCAGAAGATCCTGATCGGCGACTGGAGCGCGGTGGTTACAGGGCTGCTTCTGGCCTACAATATCCCGGCCAACGCGCCTCTGTGGCTGCCGGTGGTAGGCGGAATCATCGCCATAGTTCTGGTCAAGCAATGCTTCGGCGGCCTGGGCGGTAACTTTATGAACCCGGCGCTGACGGCGCGCGCGATTCTCTTTGTCAGCTGGGCCGGTCAGATGAGCTCCTATCCCGCTACCCGGTTCATGGAAACGGTGGACGGGGTTTCCTCTGCCACGCCCCTGGCTCTTCTGAACAGCGGCGGGGAAGTCCGGGTGATGGATCTTCTGATCGGCAACTGTGGCGGCGTGCTTGGCGAAACCTGCAAGATTGCCATTATTCTGGGTGGTCTGTATCTGATCATTCGCGGTATCGTCGACTGGCGCATTCCGCTGGCCTTTATTGCCACGGCTTTCCTCTGCTATCTGATTCAGGACGGGTTTGACAAGGCCCTGATTCAGATTCTCAGCGGCGGATTGATGCTTGGAGCCTTTTTCATGGCTACGGACTATGTGACCTGCCCGATGATGCCGCTGGGCCGGGTCATCATGGGGATCGGATGCGGGCTGCTGCTGTTTGTGATCCGCAGCTATGCAAGCTATATCGAAGGCTGCAGCTTCGCTATTCTGTTCATGAACGTGATGACGCCCCTGATTGACCGCTTTACCGCCGGGAAAACCTTTGGGGAGGTGAAGAACCGTGGCTGAAAAGAAAAAGACTTTCTTTGGGGCGCTGCTCAACGGTCTGCTGTTTGAAAACCCGACCTTTGTTCTGATGGTCGGCATGTGTCCGACGCTCGCCGTTACCACGGCGGCCTCCAACGCGATCGGCATGGGGCTTTCCACAACGGTAGTGCTGGTTTGCTCCAATCTGTTCATTTCCCTTCTTCGGAACGTGATTTCCGAAAAAATCCGGATTCCCGCTTTTATCGTTGTGATCGCCAGCTTTGTTACGATCGTGGAAATGGCGCTGAAGGCTTTTCTGCCCGAACTTAGCGCGACCCTGGGCCTGTATATTCCTCTGATTGTCGTTAACTGCATCATCTTCGCCCGCGCGGAGTCCTTTGCTTTCAAAAATGGCCCGATCCTGAGCCTTGGAGATGGGCTGGGCATGGGGCTTGGTTTTACGGCCGCCATTACCATTCTGGCTTCGGTCCGGGAGGTTTTTGGATCCGGCACCCTGTTCGGGGCGCAGATCATGGGCAGCGGCTATGAACCCATGGCCATTCTGGTGGCTCCCAGCGGCGGTTTTCTGACCCTTGGGGTTCTCCTGGTCATCGTGAATATGGTTCGGAAAAAAATTGACGCCAGGATGGCGCTGCGGAAGGAGGCGAGGATGGCGTGAAGGAATATCTTCTGATGCTGGTCGGGTGCCTGCTGGTCAACAACTATGTGATGTGCCAGTTCCTGGGAATCTGTCCCTTCCTGGGAGTTTCCAAGAAGTTTGACACCGCCCTGGGTATGGGCCTGGCTGTAACGTTCGTAATGACGCTGGCCTCCTTTATGACCTGGCTGGTGGAGCATTTTCTGATGATGCCGCTGGATTTGATGTATCTGCGGACCATCGCTTTCATCCTGGTGATTGCCGTGCTGGTTCAGCTGGTGGAGATGGCCCTGAAGAAGCTGAGCTATAGCCTGTATCAGGCGCTGGGGGTATATCTCCCCCTGATTACCACCAACTGTGCTGTTCTTGGCGTCGCCGTGCTGAATTCCAACAACGGGTACGGGCTTCTCCAGAGCACCCTGAGCGGCTGCTTCAGCGCGCTGGGGTTCACGCTGAGCCTGCTGCTGTTCAGCTGCATCCGGGAACGGCTGGAAACCAGCCATTTGCCCAAATGGATGGAAGGATTCCCCGGCGCGCTGATCGGCGCGGGGCTGATGGCTGTTTCCTTTATGGGATTCAACGGACTGATCGGCTGAGGAGGAACGCGTAGATGGAGATAGTATATGCGGCGCTGGTCCTTGGCGGAATGGGTGCGATCTTTGGCATCCTGCTGACGGTGGCCTCCAGGGTTTTCGCGGTGGCCCCCAATCCCCGGAGAGACGCGATCCGTGAGGCGCTCCCCGGCGCCAATTGCGGCGGCTGCGGTTATCCCGGATGCGACGGCTGCGCGGATGCCATTGCCGCCGGCAAGGCGCCCGCCAATGCCTGCCCGGTGGGCGGGAGCGAGGTCGCTAAGAAAATCGCCGGGATTCTCGGCCAGGAAGCGGAAGAGGAAAGCGTCCGGATGGTGGCGCGCGTCATTTGCCAGGGCGATCTGGAACGATGCAAGACGAAGTTCAATTACAGCGGTATCGCCGACTGCGTTGCGGCCACGCTGGTAAACGATGGGAACCGAAGCTGTAAATATGCCTGCCTGGGGTTGGGCACCTGCGTACGCGCCTGCCCCTTCGGCGCCATTCATGTTGACCCGGTGAAGGGGCTGGCCGTGGTGGACAGTGAAAAATGTCAGAGCTGCGGCAAATGCGTGGACGTTTGCCCGAAGCATGTGATCCAGATGCAGCCCGAGGAGCTGCCTGTTCGGCTGATGTGCCGGGCGGCGGACAAGGGCATTCTGGTCAGCGATAACTGCAGGGTGGGCTGCATCGGATGTGAGCGTTGCTATACGGCTTGCAAGTTTGGCGCGATCACGATGGAGAATCATCTGCCCATTATCGACCCGGACAAGTGCCGCGGTTGCATGATGTGCGCCGAGGCCTGCCCGACGAACGCCATCTGGGCCGCGTGGGACAAGCGTCTGATCGCGGAAATCAACAAGTCGGAATGCATTGGCTGTGGACTTTGCAAGCGCCAGTGCTCTTTCGAATCTATCGTGGGCGAGATTAAAAAGCCCCACGAGGTGCTTAACGCCTGCACCGGCTGCGGCAAGTGCGCCGAGAAATGCCCGAAGAAATGTATCACGATGAAGGTTCGCGAGCATACCCGCGATGCTTTCAGCAAGATCGGAACCACGCCGGAGGCGGTGCTTGTGGATAAGCCGGCTTCGGAGGAAAAGAAGCCGAAGTACTCCCCGGAGGTTCAGGCCAAGATTGACGCCGCGCTGAAGGCAAAAAAGGAAAAAGAAGAAGCCGCCCGCAAGGCGGAAGCGGAAAAGCCTGTACAGAGCTGAGAAAGGGTTTTCCGACAATTCTCCGGCCCCGTGAAACGGGAGAAGCGGGGAAGGCCAGTCAGACCCGGACAGAGAGGCAATACACCCACCCCCGGAACAGCTCCGGGGGTTTTTTTAAACGCATGAAAAGGGAAAAAGAGCTTGCCAAAGGAACGCTGAGCAAGTATAATAGAAGCGATGCGTATGGATGAGTGCGCCACCTTCGGCTCCGCACAGTCCGAGGCACGCAATAATGCGAGGAGGAATTATCAATGTCCAAAAAGTATCTGTACCTCTTCAGTGAAGGCAACGCCAACATGCGCGAGCTGCTTGGCGGCAAGGGAGCGAACCTGGCCGAAATGTCCAATATCGGTCTGCCGGTTCCCCAGGGCTTTACCATTACCACCGAAGCCTGTACCCAGTATTACGAAGACGGCCGCCAGATCAATAACGAAATCCAGACGCAGATTATGGAATACATCGCCAAGATGGAAGAAATCAACGGAAAGAAATTTGGCGATCTGAAGAATCCGCTGCTGGTTTCCGTTCGTTCCGGTGCCCGGGCCTCCATGCCTGGCATGATGGATACCATCCTGAATCTGGGCCTGAATGACGAAGTGGTGGCCGCGATGATCGCCGGCAACGATGATCCCAAATTTGCCCGCTTTGTCTATGACAGCTATCGCCGGTTCATCCAGATGTATTCCGACGTGGTCATGGAAGTCGGCAAGAAGTATTTTGAGCAGCTGATCGACGAGATGAAGGCGCGTAAAGGCGTTAAATTCGATGTCGATCTGACCGCGGAGGATCTGAAGGAGCTGGCGAAGGAATTCAAGGCCGAATATAAGAATAAGATCGGCCAGGATTTCCCCTCTGACCCCAAGGAACAGCTGATGGGCGCCATCAAGGCCGTTTTCCGCTCCTGGGACAATCCCCGCGCCAATGTGTATCGCCGGGACAATGATATCCCTTACAGCTGGGGAACCGCGGTCAACGTGATGCCCATGGTCTTTGGCAACCTGAACAACAATTCCGGAACCGGTGTCGCATTTACCCGGGATCCCGCCACGGGCGAGAAGAAGCTGATGGGCGAATTCCTGGTCAATGCCCAGGGCGAAGACGTGGTGGCCGGCGTGCGGACGCCCATGCCCATTTCCAAGATGGCGGAGCAGTTCCCCGATGCCTACGCTGATTTCGTCAGCGTCTGTGACAAACTCGAGAAGCACTATCGTGACATGCAGGATATGGAGTTTACCGTTGAGAACGGAAAGCTCTATATGCTGCAGTGCCGCAACGGCAAGCGGACCGCCCAGGCGGCCCTGAAGATTGCCTGCGATCTGGTTGATGAAGGCATGAGGACGGAAGAAGAGGCCGTCGCCATGATTGAACCGCGTAACCTGGATACCCTTCTGCATCCCCAGTTCGATGCCGCGGCTCTGAAAAAGGCTGAGCCCGTCGGCAAGGGCCTGGGCGCTTCTCCCGGCGCGGCCTGCGGTAAGATCG
>CAMOGC010000002.1 GCA_946613955.1 uncultured Clostridia bacterium | reverse complement strand
GGGGCAGCGGGATCTATCCCGGCCCGCAGCGCCTCAAACGCGCAACGCTTGCGCCGCGGGCGGGGCAGCGGGCTTGCTTCGTCCGCTCAGGCCCTCGCGAGAGCGGCCTTCCGGCTCTCCCGCCTTTTCTGCCGCTTCTCCCAGGCTTCCTGGGGGAAGGCGCCGGCCACGTTCAGCATCGTCAGCATGGCGAAGATGAAGGCCTGCATGCAGCCGCTGAAAACGTCGAAATAGATGCTCAGGATCGCCGGCAGGCCGATCTGCAGCAGCGGGATCTGGCCCACCACCGGGATGCCGCCCAGGATCATTTTGCTCAGGGCCCGCAGCGCCGCCCCGACCAGCGTCGAAATCACCGCGCCGCTCATCACGTTTCCGTAGTGACGGAAGGCCATGCTGACCGGCAGGGAGAACTCGCTGATAAAATTCATGGGCGTAAAGAGGGGCACGGGCTCGGTAAATCCCTTCAGGTAATGCAGGAAGCCGCCGGCCAGCTTTTCCCTGGTCACCAGGATGAAGACCAGGATGGCCCATCCCGCCGTCACGTTGATGTCCCCCGTCGGGGCGAAGAGGCCGATCAGGCAGCTGAGGCTGGAGCAGGCGGAGAGGCCCAGCACCGCCGCCACCAGATACTCGTATCCCGCGTAGCGCTCCGAGGCCATGTTCTGGTTCACCAGCGCCTGGCATTTTTCCACGATCCACTCGGCGGCCAGCTGGCGCTTCGTTTCCGCCTTTTCGGTCAGCCCGTGGGTCAGATACAGGCAAAGGCCCAGGAGCGAAATCATCACGCCCCAGGAATTGACCTGGGATTCGGAGATGATCAGAGGCATCACCGGCGCCCCCTCCCACTGCCAGTAAATCAGGGCGCCGGAAATATCGATCCCCTCCGAGGCGGGCTTATAGAGCACCTTCAGCGCCACGCAGGCCGCCAGCGGCAGCACCATCAGGGCAATCAGCAGCCCGTCCACGATCCGGAACCGCCGGCTTCCGGTTCCCGGCGTTTTTTCGTCAGTCAAGCGGATCACTTCCTTCCTCCCCGGCCTCCCCGGGAGGCGTCTTTCCTTTTCTCCGGTCCACCGCCGGGCGGAACGCCAGGGCGATGCGGGGGAACAGCAGGGGAATCACCGTCGCGTATATATTGGTTTTCAGAAGGCCCACCGCCAGGGCGCAGATCCCGGCCATGCCCAGCAGCCGCATCGTCATGGAGGAGCGGACCCGGAGCATCGCCTTGTCCTTCTCCCCCGTGGCCAGCGCCTTGGCCACCGTCACCCCCAGCAGCAGATAGTTCCCGATGGCCGCTCCGGCACCGATCAGATTGCCGAAAAGCACCGAGAGATCCCATTTTCCCAGGATCAGGAAGACCGCCTCCATCACCAGGGACAGCGCCCCGACCCAAACGGCGATATAGGCCGTTTCCTTCCGGACCGTCGGATCCATTTTCGGCACAGGGGAACCTCCTCTCAGGAACATCCTTTCCGCGTGTTCCCTCGGCGGCCTGCGCCGATCCCGGGAACAGCTTTTCTATTTTATCAAATCACGGGGTTTTTGACAAGGGACAGAAAAAACTTGCACGGAAAAAAACTTGACTTTTGACGCCCGTGCCCTTATACTGTCATGGTTGTTCCGTAGCGATTCGGGGGTTTTCCCCGCGGGGATTGATCCCTGATTGACTTAAAGGTAAGGAGTGTTGACCCATGTTCCGTACGTATCAGCCCAAAAAGCGTCAGCGCAGCAAGGTTCACGGCTTCCGCGCCCGCATGGCGACCAAGAACGGCCGCCGCGTGCTGGCTGCCCGCCGCCGTCGGGGCCGCAAGGAGCTCACGGTGTGACCGGCTGGAAAGCGCAATGAGGATCAGGCCCGCCAAAGCACAAGGCGGGCTTTTTCCTGATACAGGGGATTTTCCGGAAAAGGGGGTTCCCGGCAGTTCCGGGCGGAAAGAGGAAGCCGTCCGGGCCGTCCGGGATGCAAAATGGAAAGACAGTACCGGCTGCAAAAAAACAGGGCGTTCCAGTATGTCTACCGGCGTGGACATTCGGTCGCCTGCCGCGATCTGGTTCTGCTCGTCGCCAAGGGGCGGGAGCTGAAGGTCGGTTTTTCCGTCAGCAAAAAAGTGGGCAACGCCGTCGTCCGGAACCGGACGAAAAGGCGCCTGCGGGAATGCTTTCGGCCCCATCTGGGGGACGTAAAAACCGGGCTGTACGTTTTTGTCGCCAGGCCGTCAGCCGCGAAGGCCACCTTCCAGAGCCTGGAGGAAGAGGTGCGCTACCTGCTGAAGAAGCACAAGGCGTTCCGGGAAGGGAATCGCGCCGAATGAAAGCTGTTTTTCTCGCCCTGATCCGGTTTTACCGGCGGTGGATCAGCCCGCGCAAAAGAAAGCCCGCCTGCCGCTATGTCCCGACCTGTTCCCAGTACGCGGTCACCGCCATCGAGCGGTACGGCGCCTGGAAGGGCGGGCGGATGGCGGTCTGGCGGCTTTTGCGCTGCAACCCCTTCAGCAGGGGCGGGTACGATCCGGTGCCGGTGGATCTTTATACACTGATAAGGAGGGAATAACCGAGAATGAACGAGATGCTATTCAACTTCCTGTCCTGGATCAACTCCTGGGTGGGCAGCTGGGGCTGGGCGATGGTGATCTTCACGGTGCTCATCCGCCTGGTTCTGACGCCGCTGGACATCAAAAGCCGGGCCAGCATGCGGAAAACCGCCGCCCTGCAGCCCAAGCTGGCCGCGCTCCAGAAAAAGTATGCCAACGACAAGGAAAAGCTGAACCAGAAAACCGCCGAGCTGTACAAAAAGGAAGGGGTCAATCCCATGAGCAGCTGCCTGCCGCTGCTTTTGACCTGGCCCGTCCTGATCATCGTCTTCAGCGCCATGCGGACCGCCGCCAACCGGGAAATCCTCGCCCAGGTGACGCAGATCCTGAACAATGAAGCGCCGACGATGGAGCCCTTCCTGTGGATCAAGAACCTGTGGATGCCCGACAGCCTCTTCAGCCCCGCCTGGCCGGATCTGGGCACCCTGCGCCAGATTCCCGCCGACATGTGGACGAACTGGCTCAGCGGCCTGACCGCCGGCGAGGGCGCCACCCTGCCGGTGCTGCTCCAGGATCTGAACCTGACCGCCGAAAGCTTCAGCGGAAACGCCCTGACGGAGACCATCCAGGCCATCCATACCGCGATGCTGGGGAACGCGGCCTACGCCGACGCCATCAGCACCAACAGCGGCTGGACCTTTAATCTGCTCATCACCACCCTGACGGTGGTCAAGGAATACAACGGCTACATGCTGCTGCCGATCCTCAGCGCCGTGACCCAGGTCATCATGACCAAGCTCACCGCCGCCAGCCAGCCCGCCGCCGGAGGCAATGATCAGGCCGCCGCCACCAGCAAGATGATGAACTGGTTCTTCCCCATCTTCTCCCTGGTGATCTGCTTCGGCTATTCCTCCGCCTTCGCGCTCTACTGGGTCAGCGGCAACCTGATCGCCATGATCCAGACCGTCGCGATCAACAAGTATCTGGATGAAAAGGATAAGAAAAAGGCCGCGCTGGCCGGAGAGGGGACCGTCCGATAATGAGAAAGTACGAAGCCTCCGCGAAAACCGTGGAAGAAGCGATTGAACTGGGCCTGCAGGAGCTGGGCGTTTCCATCGGGGATGTGGACGTTCAGGTGCTGGAGGAAGGAAGCAAGGGTCTCTTCGGCCTCTTCGGCTCCCGCCTGGCCAAGGTCCGCCTGACCGTGAAGGAAGAAGAGGCGGATCCCCTGGAGGATCTGATCGGCGAGGAAAAGCCTGCCGCAAAGGCCCCGGCGAAGGAAAAGGCCCCGGCGCCCAGGGCTGAAAAGCCCGCCCGGGAGCCGAAACCCGAAAAGAAACCGGAAGCGAAGCCGGAAAACAAGCCGGAACCCAAAGCGGAAGCCCCCGCCGAAAAGCCGGAGGAGCCCCCGAAGGCGGAGCGCATGCCCGCGCCGGTGAAGCGGGTCGCCCCGAAGAAGGCGGAGAAAAAGCCTGCCCCCGAAAAGGCGGAAAAGGCGGAAAAGCCTGCGGCTGAAAACGAGCCGGAGGAAGTCAAGCCCCTGCGGACGCTGGAAAAGCCGGAGATTACCTGGATCCCCGATGACCGGCTGGAAGCGGAAAGCCCCGCCGCGGTGGCCAAAAGCTTCCTGGCGGAGATCACGAAGCTGATGGGCGTGGACGTGTCCGTGGAGATGGGCAGCGACGCCGAGGGCAATCTTTACGGCCGGATGACCGGGGACACCCTGGGCATTCTCATCGGCCGCCGGGGTGAAACCCTGGACGCCCTGCAGTATCTGACCAGCCTGAAGGTAAACCGGGGCCGGGAGGGCTATACCCGGGTCACCCTGGATACGGAAAACTACCGGGCCAAGCGGGAGGATACCCTGGTGCGCCTGGCGAACCGGATGGCCAACCGCGCGACCCGGACCGGCCGCCGGGTCAGCCTGGAGCCCATGAATCCCTACGAGCGGCGGATTATCCATTTCGCCCTGCAGGCCAACGACCTGGTGGACACCCATTCCGAGGGAGACGAGCCCAACCGGCATGTCGTCATCACGCTGAAGAAATAAGGGGAGGCGAACCCAAATGCTGGATATCAATCTGATTCGGAACGACCCGGAAAAGGTCCGGGAAAACATCCGGAAAAAATTCCAGGAGGCGAAGCTGCCCCTGGTGGACGAAGTGCTGACCATGGATCGGGCCTACCGGGACGCCCAGCAGCAGGCGGATCTGCTGCGGAACCGCCGGAAGACCCTGAGCAAGCAGATCGGCGGTCTGATGGCGAAAAAACAGCTGGAGGAGGCCGAAAAGATCAAGGCGGAGGTCGCCTCCCTGGCGGATGACCTGGCGGCCCTGGAGGAAAAGGAAGAGGAGCTGAAGGCCGAAATCCGCAAGCGGATGCTGGTGATTCCCAACATCATCGACGACTCCGTGCCCATCGGCAAGGACGACAGCGAGAACGTGGAAATCGAGCGCTTCGGGGAACCCGTTGTGCCCGATTTCGAGGTGCCCTATCATGTGGACATCATGGAGCGGCTCCAGGGCATCGACCTGGACGCCGCCCGCAAAACCAGCGGCAACGGCTTCTATTACCTGATGGGCGACGTAGCCCGGCTCCACAGCGCCATTCTCAGCTACGCCCGGGATTTCATGATCGACCGGGGCTTTACCTACTGCGTGCCCCCCTTCATGATCCACGGCGACGTCGTAACCGGCGTCATGAGCTTTGCCGAAATGGAAAACATGATGTACAAAATCGAGGGAGAGGATCTGTATCTGATCGGCACCTCCGAGCACAGCATGATCGGCAAGTTTATCGACACCATCCTCGAGGAGGATTCCCTGCCCAGAACCCTGACCAGCTACAGCCCCTGCTTCCGCAAGGAAGTCGGCGCCCACGGCATCGAGGAGCGGGGCGTCTACCGCATCCATCAGTTCGAAAAGCAGGAGATGATCGTCGTCTGCAAGCCGGAGGATTCCATGAAATGGTTCGACATCCTCTGGCAGAACACGGTGGACTTTTTCCGGACGCTGGATATCCCGGTGCGCACCCTGGAATGCTGCTCCGGCGACCTGGCGGATCTGAAGGTCAAGAGCCTGGACGTGGAGGCCTGGAGCCCCCGCCAGAAGAAATACTTCGAGGTCGGCTCCTGCTCGAACCTGGGCGACGCCCAGGCCCGGCGGCTGCAGATCCGCGTCAAGGGCGCGGACGGGCGGAAGTATTTCGCCCACACCCTGAACAACACCTGCGTGGCTCCGCCCCGGATGCTGATCGCCTTCCTGGAGAACAACCTCCGGGCCGACGGCACCGTCGCGATTCCCCAGGTCCTTCGGATGTACATGGGCGGCAAGGATCACATCGGATAAATCCCATCAAAAAAGGGGCCTCTTCCGTTTTCGGAGGAGGCTCCTTTTGTATGCAATTCCGTTGTTTACTGAATCCCTCGCCAGGCGTTGAAGGGGAAGAGGATGAACCGCACGTGGCCCACGATCATATCCCGGGTAATGGGCCCCTGGGCGCGGCTGTCGTTGGAGTTGTTCCGATGGTCGCCCATGACGAAATAGCAGTCCTTTTCCAGCAGGAAATCCGTTCCGATGAGGGAAAGAATCTTTTCCCTGTTTCCGGAAATATCCTCGCCGTTGAGCATCAGCCGCCCGTCGTGGGTATAGCGCAGCCGGTCTCCCGCGGCGCTGACGGCGTCGGAGGAAATGCCCCGCCAGATCCAGGTCTGTCCGCCCACGGTAAAGCCTACCAGGGTTTTGGCATCGTCCATATATTCCAGCCGGACCGGGTCGCCCTTTTTCGGGACATACACCTCGTCAAAGCTTTCGCCCTGGGAACCGGTATTCACCCGATAGGCGTCGTTGATATAGGGCTCCTCGTACTTTTCGCCGTTGACATAGAGGTATCCGCCCTCGATCTTCACCGTGTCCCCCGGCATGCCGATGATCCGCTTGACGAAATTCACGTCCCCCCGGCCGGGATAGCGGCAGATGACCACGTCGAACTGCGAGGGGGAACCAAAGCCGGTCGTCAGGCGGGGCGCGGCCTCCTGCTGCTCCTGGCTCTGCCAGGGGAAGGACAGCCACGTGGAGGCGTAGTCCAGCTTGGAAACAAACATGATTTCCCCGTTTGCCAGGGTATCGTTCATGGAGGCGCCGTCCACCCGGACGGGCTCAAAGAGGAAGGAGCGGATAAGCAGCGCCGCCACCAGGGCGACCAGGAGGGTCACCACCCATTCCAGTATTTCCCTGCCCAAGGACTTCTTGACCTTCTCTTTCTTTTTCTTTTTTTCTTCCGACTCTGCGCCTTCCGCCGGCTGCTCCGCGTTTTTCGCCGGGTCGATGGTGTAGCGGTCCTCAAATGAAAGCGGCTTCGCTTCCGGGGCTTCCTGAGGCTGCATGTTTTTCTCTTCCATTTACGACTCCTTCTTCAGGGCGGCGATTTCCTTTTCGATGCCGTCCTTCGTGCAATAATTCAGGGGGGAGAACCGGCCGGCCGCGGCTTTCTCCAACTTGTTCAGGGCCGCCGCCCGATCCCCGTTTTCCAGATCATACCGGCTGAGGAAGAACAGGGTGTCGATCTGCTCCGGCTTTTCGGCGTGGGCCTTTTCGAACCAGGTTCTGGCCTCCGCCGGGTTTTCCATCACCCGATACCAGGTCTGGCCCAGGTTGTCCAGGCAGATCGGATCCTCGTCGTCATACTCCACGGCCTCCTGATTGAAGGCCAGGGCCTTCCGCCGGCCCTCTTCCCAAAGGGCCCCGGCGGCTTCCTCCGGGGAACGCGTCGCTTCTTCCGCGGGCGCCTGCCCCTCCGGGAAGGAAGCGTTGTCCTCTTCCCTCCGGTTCTCCGCGGCCCCTTCCCCGGGCGCCTGATCCGCCCCTTCCTTCAGGGCTTCGGCGGCCTGCCGGGCGGCTTCCTTCGCGGCCTCTTCCGCCATCTTCCGGCTCTGCTCTTCCAGGAAAGCCGCTTTCTTTTCGGCGCTGAACCGCTCCACATACAGGTATCCCAGCGTCTGATAAACCAGGCCGGTGGGATTTTTCCGGTGCAGCTCCTCCAGCTTGCCGATGCCCTTTTCCAGCTGCCCCAGGCGGAAGCAGCAGGCCGCGTAGTCCACGATCAGGGTCACCCGCTGATCGGGCGTCATACCCGGCGCCTTCTGGTGCTTCACCAGGAAATCCTTGGCCTTCTGATACTGGCCGTCCCGGATCAAAAGCACCGCGTAGGCCAGGACATAGCGGGCGTCCGTCAGCCCGTCGGCAAAGCACTCCTCATACAGCTTCATGGCCCCGGCGGCGTCGCCGTTTTGCTGGGCCCGGTAGGCCTTGTTGGCCTTCAGGGTGGTCATCAGTCCCATGCTCTTTCAGTCTCCTTCCGCCTCCAGCTTCCGCTTCAGCCGCAGGCGACGGTATTGTAGCGCATTTTTCGTTTCCTGTACAGTCGGATCCGGCCGCAGGGAGGCCTCGCTCATCAGGGCGATGGCCCTTTCGGTCAGATTCAGGGCCGCGGCGGGATCCCGGCGGACGTGCTCCTCGTATTTGGCCAGCTCGATATAGGGGTGGGCGCCGCCCCGGTGGCCTTCGATCATCTCCCGCCAGATTTCGGCGGCCGCGCTCCGGTCCCCGGCCCGGCGGTAGCTGGAGGCCAGCGCCGCGGAGGCCGCGTCGCCCATGCGGCCCCGGCGGGCCAGCCGGTAGCATTTCCGGGCGTTTTCCGGATGCCGCTCCTTTTCCAGCGCCCGGCCCATGGAATAGACGTCCTCGCTGAAGCGGATCTTCTCCGGATGCTCATACAGATCCGCCATATGGCACAGGAGCGTGCAGAGGCTGGCGATGTCCTGGGCGTTGTGGTCCAGAATGTCCTGCAGCAGCTCCTCCCTTTTCGTCCGCAGATAGGCGAAATACCGCGCGGGCACCTCGCTGCCCGGCAGATCCTCCTCCCGGGGGCGATGGAGAATAACCTCCTCCAGCCGTCCCAGGTTGCACCGCCCCAGCCGCAGCTTCCAGAGCCTTCTGGCCAGATGCAGCAAATCCACGTGGGGCAGATCCAGGCAGGCCGGCGGGAGCCGGTTCATCCGGAAGCGGCTCTCCAGCAGGGGAACGTCGAAGGAGGTCCCGTTAAAGGTGCAGAGCAGCTCGCGCTTCCGGATTTCCTCCTCCACATGGCGCAGGAGATACGGCTCCTCGTCATAATCCCGCATCAGGTACTGATGCACCTCGAATCCCTCGTCCGTCAGATACCCCAGACCCACCAGGAAGGCCACCGTTCCGCTGCCCCCCAGGCCCGTCGTTTCCGTATCCAGATACAGGATTTTTTTCGGATCGAAGGGCTCCGGCACCTCCGCCCGGCTCATCAGCGCCAGGGTTTCCCGCCGCATTTCCCACGCGCCGGGGAATTCCTCCGGCCCCCGGAAAACCGTCAGATGCCGGCAGTCCCGGTTTTGCCGCTCCGCCCCGGTCTCCTCCTTTTTCGGCCCGGAGGATCCGCCCACGGCGCGCAGCTTATTCAGCAGATTCATCGGGTCAGCTCCTTCAAAAGGGTGATGGCGGTTTTCTTTCCGTCCTTCCCCACCTCCATCACCGGGCCCACACAGGAAGGACAGCCGTTTTCGCATCCGCAGTCTTCGGCCACCTGCAGCGCCTTTTCCAGCAGCATCTCCCGCATGCCGTAGGCCTTCTGGCTCAGGCCGATGCCCCCGGGGCAGTTGTCATAGAGGATGAGGGTAGGCTCCTGGGTGATGGGGCTTTTCACCTGATAGACGACGGCGATATCCTGCGGCGCGCACATCAGATACAGGGGGCAGACGATCCGCAGGAGGTTCGCGATGCCCATCATGCCGTTTTTCAGCGTATCGCTGGCAAAGCGGCGCACCAGCGCCGGCGGCAGGGTCCACCACATGGCGGTGGTATGCATGTCGGTTTCCGGCAGGCGCACGTGGCCGAAGCCCAGGGTTTCATGGGTATCGAAGCGGATTTTCTTGAACATGGTCACCAGCGCGGTCACCTTGATCTCCCCCAGCGCCGTCCGCCCGCCCGCGGAGGTGGGCTCCTCCTTTTCGATATCCAGCAGGCTCAGGTTGATGTTCAGATCCGCGTCCGTATAGTACCCCACGTCCACCGCCCGGATAAAGGCCTTGCAGGCGTCGAAATCCAGCTTTTCCACCTGGAACTGGCGGCCCTCGTGCATATAGATCGCGTTTTCATGCAGGAGCATCGGGGCGGTAAACCGGTCCATTTCGCCGATGACCCGGTGCCGCGCCGGATCGGTAATGTCGATGATGATGAAATTCTCCGCCGCGGCGGAGCGGAGGGAGATCTCGCTGGCGGGGAAATCCTCCGTCGACCAGTGGTATCGGCCGTCCACGTGATGCAGGATGTTCTCCTCCTCCAGGTAGGTCAGCAGCTGATCCGGGGACGGGGCGTTGCCGAAGGCGTCCCCGTCGGCGAAGGGCAGCTCGAAGGCGGCGCACTTGAAATGGCTCATCAGGATATAGAGGTTGTCCGGATTGAGCAGGGCGTTTTCCGGGCTTTTTTTCAGAAAATAATCCGGATGGGTGACGATATACTGGTCGATGGCCGCCGAGGAGGCCACGAAAAAGACGATGCTGGCGGCCTGGCGGCGGCCGGCGCGGCCCGCCTGCTGCCAGGCGCTGGCGATGGTGCCCGGATATCCGCACAGGACGCACGCGTCCAGCGCGCCGATGTCGATGCCCAGCTCCAGGGCGTTGGTGGATACCACCGCGTCCACCTTCCCGGCCCGCAGGCCCCGCTCAATCTCCCGCCGCTCCGTGGGCAGATAGCCGCCCCGGTATCCCCGGACGCGGCCGGCGTTCCCCAGCGGATCCCGCACCATGTCCTTCAGATACCTCGTCAGCACCTCCACCGTCAGCCGGGAGCGGGCAAAGGTAATGGCCTGAATCCCGTTTTTCAGCAGCAGCCCGGAAATCGACCGGGTCACCGGGAGGGCGCCCTGCCGGATGCCCAGCTGGCGGTTGACCACGGGGGGATTGTAAAAGACGAAATGCCGCTCCCCCATGGGGGCGCCGTTATCGTCCACCAGGGTCACCGGGCGGCCGATCAGGGTTTCCGCCAGCTCCCTGGGATTGGCGATGGTGGCGGAGCAGAGGATGTACTGGGGATGGCTGCCGTAAAACTCGCACAGCCGCGTCAGCCGGCGCAGGACGTTCGCCAGATTGCTGCCGAAGACCCCCCGATAGGTATGGATTTCGTCGATGACGATATAGCGCAGGTTTTCAAAAAGCTTGACCCATTTGGTGTGATGGGGCAGGATGCCGGAATGGAGCATGTCCGGATTGGTCACGACGATGTGCCCCGCCTGGCGCACCGCCCTCCGGGCCGCGGCCGGCGTGTCCCCGTCATAGGTATAGGTTTTGATGTCCGCCCCCGTCTGGCCGATCATCTCGTAAAGCTCGCTGACCTGGTCGGCGGAAAGCGCCTTGGTGGGGAACAGATACAGGGCCCGGGCGTCCGGGTTTTCCAGAATGGCGGAGAGCACCGGCAGGTTGTAGCACATGGTTTTCCCCGAGGCGGTCGGGGTTACGACGACCACGTCCTCCCCCCGGGCCGTGGCGGCGACGCTCTGGGCCTGATGGGTGTAAAGCGCGTGAATGCCCCGCTGGGCCAGCACGCCCCGCAGCCTCGGATCCAGACTCTCCGGAAAATCCGCCGTTCGGGCGGGCCGGGCGGGGATCACTTCCCATCGGGTCACGTTTTCCATAAAGCGGGGATCCTGCTTCAGCCGATCCGCCAGCTGGGTTACATTCATTTTCGGGCCTTCCTTCCCCCGCCCACGGCCGGGCGGAACTGTGCCTTCCATTATACGGCCATGCCGCGGGCATTTCAAGCCCGCGCCGCCTTCCCAGATTGGGGAAAAGCGATTCTCCCTCCCGCCGGCCTTTCCGACGGCAAACGCTCCCCCGGGCGGACCGGGCGTCTGCCGATCCGCCCTGTCTTTCCGGGCGAAAAGCGCCCCAGCCCGGCGCAAAACCCCGCTCCCGGGAAAAACAGAGAAAAATCTTGTGTTTTCCCTGGGATGCGGGTAGAATCGGAACAGTGTCAGCGGGCTCCTTTCCCCTGCCGGCGAAGGCGGCCCCTGGCTTTATCTGATCAGGAAAGCTGTCCGGGGTTTCCCTCCGGCGGCGAAGGAGGGAAGCCCATGTATCGGATCGCGAAGCGGCGGGAGCTGAACCCGTCCATGATCCTGCTGGAGGTCGAAGCGCCCCTGGTGGCCCGCAAGGCAAAGCCGGGACAGTTTATCATTCTCCGGGTCGATGACGAAGGGGAGCGGATTCCCCTGACCATCGCCGGATCCGATCCCGCCGCGGGAACGGTGCGGATCATTTTCCAGGTCGTCGGCGCGACGACGGAAAAGCTGAAGCACAAGATGGAGGGCGATTATATCCAGGATTTTGCCGGTCCCCTGGGCATGCCGACGAAAACCGAAGGCATCCGGAAGGTCTGCATCATCGGGGGCGGCGCCGGCTGCGCCATCGCCCTGCCCGTGGCCGAGGCCTTCCACCGGCTCGGCGCCCAGGTCACCAGCATCATCGGCTTCCGGAACAAGGATCTGCTGATTCTCGAGGAGGAATTCCGCGCCTGCTCCGACGAGCTCATCGTCATGACCGACGACGGCTCCTACGGCCGGGGCGGCAACGTGACCCTTCCCCTGAAGGAAATGCTGGAGGCCGGCCGCGCCTTTGACGAAATCATCGCCATCGGCCCCCTGATCATGATGAAGTTCGTGACGCTGACGGCCAAACCCTTCGGCGTCCCGGTCACGGTCAGCATGAACCCCATCATGATCGACGGGACGGGCATGTGCGGAGGCTGCCGCCTGACCCTGCATCAGGACGGAAAGCGGGTCACGAAATTCGCCTGCGTGGACGGGCCGGACTTCAACGGCTATGAGGTCGATTTCGACGAGGCCATGAGCCGCTCCCGCATGTATTTCGATTTTGAGCGCCGGGCCTATGAGGAAACCTGCAACCTTTTCCGCGCAGGGAAGGAGGAATAAAGCATGGCTGTCAATCCCCGCAAGCATGAAATGCCCACCCAGGCGCCCGAGGAGCGGGCCCATAATTTCCGGGAGGTCGCCCTGGGCTATTCCGCCGAAATCGCGAAGGAGGAGGCCGCCCGCTGCCTGAACTGCCGGAACCGCCCCTGCGTTCAGGGCTGCCCGGTCAATATCGATATCCCGGATTTCATTCAGGAAATCAGGCGGGAAAACTACGAGGAGGCCTATCGGATCATCACCCGTTCCTCCTCCCTTCCGGCGGTCTGCGGCCGGGTCTGCCCCCAGGAGACCCAGTGCGAGAGCATGTGCACCCTGCGGGTCCGGGCGAAGATGGATCCCGTCGGCATCGGCCGGCTGGAGCGCTTCGTGGCCGACTGGCACAACGCCCACGCGGAAGGAAAGGCGGAGGTTCCCGTCCCCAACGGGCATAAGGTGGCCATCGTGGGCGCCGGCCCCTCCGGGTTGACCTGCGCCGGCGATCTGGCCAAGAAGGGATACCAGGTTTCCGTTTTTGAGGCGCTGCACACCGCCGGCGGCGTGCTGGTCTACGGGATTCCCGAATTCCGCCTGCCCAAGGCCATCGTCGCCCGGGAGGTGGAAACGCTGAAGGAGCTGGGGGTGGACATCCAGACCAACGTCATCATCGGCAAAACCCTGACCGTCGACGAGCTGTTCGACATGGGCTATGAAGCCGTTTTCATCGGCTCCGGCGCGGGGCTGCCGAATTTCATGAACATCCCCGGCGAGGCCCTGAAGGGGGTTTATTCCGCCAACGAGTTCCTGACCCGCTCCAACCTGATGAAGGCCTACCGGGACAAGCCCGACACCCCGATCATGAAGGGCGGCCGGGTCGCCGTGGTCGGCGGCGGCAACGTCGCCATGGACGCCGCGCGGACGGCCCTGCGCCTGGGGGCGGACAAGGTCTATATCATCTATCGCCGCTCCATGGAGGAGCTGCCCGCCCGCCGCGAGGAAGTGGAGCACGCGGAGGAGGAGGGCATCGACTTCCGCCTGCTGAACAATCCGGTGGAAATTCTCGGGTATAACAACCCGGACAACCCCCGGGATCCGAAAAACGGCTTCGTGACCGGGATCCGCTGCGTCAGAATGGAGCTGGGCGAGCCGGACCAGAGCGGCCGCCGCCGGCCGGTGGAAATCCCCGGCAGCGAATACGAGCTCGATGTGGACGCGGTCATCATGGCCATCGGCACCAGCCCCAACCCCCTTATCAAATCCACGACCGAGGGGCTGGAGGTCAACCGCCGGGGCGGCATCGTCGTCAACGAGGACGGCCTGACTTCCCGGGAGGGCGTCTACGCCGGAGGCGACGCGGTGACCGGCGCGGCTACGGTCATCTCCGCCATGGGCGCCGGGAAAACCGCCGCCGCCGCCATCGACCGGGCCCTTTCCGGAGAATAAGGAATTCCAAAAACTTCGGCGCCGGAGCGAAAGCTCCGGCGCCTTTTCTCATGCTGTTTTCTCAGGAAGGCTTCGCCGGTTCCGTTCGCGGCAGCTTCCGTCCTCTCTTGTCCGCCCCGGGCTTTCCGGCCCGCGGCACTCTTTGGGCGAAAGCGCTGACGCTCTTATTCCGCCGCCAGGGCCTTCAGTTCCTCCACCCGGTTTTCCCTCTCCCAGGGCAGATCCAGGTCCGGCCGGCCGAAATGGCCGTAGGCCGCGGTCTGGCGATAGATGGGCCGGCGCAGATCCAGATCCCGGATGATGGCCGCCGGGCGGAAGTCGAACACCCGGCTGACGATCTTCTCCAGCCGCTCGTCCGGAATCGTCCCGGTACCGAAGGTGTCCACATTGATGCTGACGGGCCGGGCGACCCCGATGGCGTAGGCCAGCTGCAGCTGGCATTTTTTCGCCAGCCCGGCCGCGACGATGTTTTTCGCCGCCCACCGGGCGGCGTAGGCGGCGCTGCGGTCCACCTTCGTCGGATCCTTGCCGGAGAAACAGCCGCCCCCGTGGGGCGCATATCCGCCGTAGGTGTCCACGATGATTTTCCG
This sequence comes from uncultured Clostridia bacterium, assembly GCA_946613955.1. The sequence goes on along the minus strand of CAMOGC010000002.1, from coordinate 17,582 downwards.
CCCCGTCAGCCCCGTGTCCGCGGCGGGGCCGCCCATGACGAACCGGCCGGTGGGGTTCACCAGAATCCGGGTCTCCTCCCGCATCAGCTCCTTCGGGATCACAGGCCGAATCACCTCCCGCAGGACGCCCTCCCGGATCTCCTCCTGGGAGACGGATTCGGCGTGCTGGGTGGAAAGGACGATCGTGTCCACCGCCACAGGTTTTCCGTCCTCGTAAACCACCGTCACCTGGGTTTTTCCGTCCGGCCGCAGCCAGGGCAGGATTTTCTCCTTCCGGGCCCTGGCCAGCTGGCGGCTCAGCCGATGGCTCAGGGCGATGGGCATGGGCAGCTTCTCCGGCGTTTCATCGCAGGCGAAGCCGAACATCATGCCCTGATCGCCCGCGCCGATATCCCCCAGGTTTTCTTCCCTGCCTTCCAGCGCCTCGTCCACGCCCATGGCGATGTCCGGGCTCTGGGAATGGATGGCCGTCAGCACGGCGCAGGTATGCCCGTTGAAATAGGTTTCGCCGGAATCGTATCCCACGTCGATGGCGGTCTTCCGGGCGATTTCCTGGATATCCACCCAGGCGGAAGTGGTAATCTCTCCCATGACCGTAATCATGCCGGTGGTGGCGAAGGTTTCGCACGCCACCCGGGCCATGGGATCCTCTTTCAGGATCGCGTCGAGCACCGCGTCGCTGATCTGGTCGCAAAGCTTGTCGGGATGGCCCTCGGTCACGGATTCGGAGGTAAAGAGTCTGCGCATGTGTGTCTCCTTTCAGGATGGTCGTTCAGCCGCCGGGCGCACAAGAAAACCGCCCGGCTCGCGCGTGAGCCAGGCGGGATCATCCTCAGGGATTCTCCTTATCTGCCAGCGCCTTCCCGCGGGAAAACTCACGCGCTGTGGGATTTGGCACCTTGCGGCTCCGCCGCCGGTTGCCGTGACTTCATCGGGCCCATCCCTCCGTCACTCGTGATAAGGTATTCAGTTACGGTCTTATCCTATCCCATCTTTCCCGCCCTGTCAAGATCAAAATCGGCGCGTTCCGCCGGTCTTCCGCCGGGCGGCCGCAAAGCCCGCGCCGGAACGCGTTCGGAAGTCCGAAAATTCCCGCGGCGTCCGGGAAAGTATGGACTTCCAGTGCCGGATATGGTATACTTTCCCCTGATACAGCCAAAGGACTGATATATATTCTTTCTATCGAGAGGAGACAAAAAGCTATGGAACTCAAAGGACTGTCGTCCAGACAGGTCGAGGAGAGCCGAAAACAACACGGCTCCAACGTGCTGACCCAGATTCCCCCGGATCCCCTGTGGAAAAAGATCCTGGAAGGCTTCAAGGATCCGATGATCATGATCCTGCTGGTAGCCCTGGCGATCCAGGTCGTTCTGTGGATCATGGGCAAGGCGGAATGGTATGAGCCCGTCTGCGTGCTGGTGGCGATTCTGCTGGCCAACGGCGTGGCCTCCGTTTCCGAGCACAGCCAGGAGGGCAAGGCCAGCCTGCTGAAATCCGAAGAGGAAGCCAAGGAAATGACCAAGGTGCTCCGGGACGGCCAGCTGAAGGAAGTGCACGTCAGCGAGGTCGTGGTCGGGGATCTGGTTTTCCTCCAGGCCGGCGACAAGATTCCCGCCGACGGCGAGATCGTTCAAGGCGAGGTTATGGTGGATCAGGCCTCGCTCAACGGCGAAACGGAGGAAGCCCGCAAGCATCCCAACGCCCAGGGCGAAAGCTACGAGGTCAAGGATCTGCTGAATACCTTCTACGCCTATCGGGGAACGGTGGTCGTTTCCGGCGAGGCGTATATGGAAGTCAAGGTTGTCGGCGATAAGACCCTCTTCGGCGAGCTGGCCCTGGAGGTGCAGGAGGACACCCGGGAAACGCCCCTGCAGGTCAAGCTGGGCAAGCTGGCCAAGCAGATTTCCATGTTCGGCTATATCGGCGCCATCGCCATCATCGTCGGCGTCCTGGCGGTCAATATACTCAACCCCAACGGCGGCATCCACGCGCCGGAATTCGTGGCCGATCCCCTGTCCGGCTGGATCAAGCTGATCATCGAGGCGGTGACCGTGGCGGTCACGATCATCATCTGCGCCGTGCCGGAAGGCCTGCCGATGCTGACCAGCATTCTGCTTTCCTTCCAGTCCATCCGCATGATCAAGGACAACGTGCTGGTGCATAAGATCAATGGTCTGGAAACGGCCGGCTCCCTGTCCCTGCTCTTTACCGATAAAACCGGCACCATTACCCAGGGCAAGCTCAGCGTGGTCGAGCTGGCCACCGGCAACCAGCGGGTGTTTACCAAGCTCAGCGAGCTGCCCCCCGCCGTCCGGGTCGACGTGATTACGGGCATCGGCCTGAACAACTCCGCCACCGTCTCCGGAAACGAAATCGTCGGCGGCAACTCCACGGACCGGGCCATGATGGCCTTCCTGATGGGCGAGGGCGCCGTCGCGGAAATGACCAAGGACGAGGTTCGCTCCTTCAACCCCTTCGATTCCAACAAGAAGATGTCCGACGTAACGGTGGAGCGCAACGGCCAGTCCATCGTCTATATCAAGGGCGCCCCCGAGCGGATCATCGAACGGTGCGATACCTTTATCGATGAAAACGGCGAGGTCCGGCCCCTGAATCATGAAACCCAGTCCTCCCTTCTGGCCTATATGGACGCCCAGGCCGGCCGCTCCATGCGGCTGCTGGGCGTAGCCAAAACCGCCGGCGACCCCGACGGGAAGGATCTGACTCTGGTCTGCGTCCTGTCCATCCGCGACAACGTCCGCAAGGAAGTCATCCCCGCGATCAAGGAAGTGCAGGAGGCGGGCATCCAGGTGGTCATGGTGACCGGCGACCGGAAGGAAACCGCCGTGGCCATCGCCCGGGAGTCCGGTCTGCTCTCCGCGCCGACCGATGTGGCCATGACCTCCGCCGAGATGGCCGAAAAGAGCGACGAGGAGCTGAAGAAGATCCTGCCCAACCTGCGGGTGGTGGCCCGCGCCCTGCCCACGGATAAGTCCCGGCTCGTCCGGATCGCCCAGGAAATGGATCTGGTCGTCGGTATGACCGGCGACGGCGTCAACGACTCCCCCGCCCTGAAGAAGGCGGACGTTGGCTTCGCCATGGGCTCCGGAACGGAGGTCGCCAAGGAAGCCGGCGACATCACCATCCTGGACGACAACTTTACCTCCATCGACAAGGCCATCCTCTACGGCCGGACCATGTTCAAGTCCATCCGGAAGTTCCTGATCTTCCAGCTGACGGTCAACGTGGCCGCGGTGCTGACCTGCTTCCTGGCCCCCTTCTTCGGGGAAAACGAGATCCTGACGGTGATCCAGCTGCTGCTGATCAACCTGGCCATGGACACCCTGGCCGCCATCGCCTTCGGCTCCGAGCCCGCCCTGAAGGAATACATGAAGGAAAAGCCCATCAAGCGGGACGCCTCCATCGTCTCCAAGGGGATGCTGGTTCAGATTATCTGCAGCGCCCTGTATATCACGGCCCTGTGCCTGGGCATCCGCTTCCTTCCCGCCCTCCAGAACCTGGCCGGCCTGAACGCCGCGGGTTATCCCGGCGTGGATCCGATGCGGGTCGTCTTGAACTCCGCCGTCTTCGCCACCTTTATGATGGCCATTACCTTCAACGGCTTCAACGCCCGGACCGAGCATGTGAATGCCTTTGAGAATCTGGGCCGCAACCGGAATTTCCTGATCGTCATGGCGGTCATTTTCGCGGCGCAGTTCATCTTCGTGACCTTCGGCGGCGATGTGCTGAGCGTCCACGCCCTGACCGCCACCACCTGGCTGGTCTGCTGCGCGCTGGCTTTCCTGGTCATCCTGGTGGGCGGCATCGTAAAATCCTTCATGAACGGAAAGAAAAACGCGTAACGGAAAAGGAACCAACGGCCGCCCGCCCGGCCCCGGAGAAATCCGCTTCCCCCGGAGCGGGCCCGCGGCGGCCGAAATTCAATACGGATCAAGGAGGACGCAACCAATGGCTGTCAATCTGAGAAAAGGGCAGAAGGTGGACCTGACCAAATCCAACCCCGGCCTGCATAACCTGACCGTGGGCCTGGGATGGGACGTGAACCGCTACGACGGCGGATCGGATTTCGACCTGGACGCCTCCGCCTTCCTGCTGGGCGGAAACGGCCGGGTCACCCGGGATGAGGATTTCGTCTTCTACGGCAATCCCGGTCATCCCTCCGGCGCCGTGCTGTACGGAGGCGACAACAAAACCGGCGAAGGCGAGGGCGACGATGAGCAGATCATGGTGGATCTGCAAAAGGTGCCCGCCAATATTGAAAAGATCGATTTCACCGTCACCATTTACGAGGCCAACGAGCGCCGGCAGAATTTCGGCCAGGTCAGCAACGCCTTCGTCCGGATCGTGGATAACGACACCGGGGCGGAGATCGTCCGCTATGATCTGGAGGAGGATTTCTCCATTGAAACCGCCGTCGTCGTCGGCCAGCTCTACCGCCATAACGGCGAATGGAAGTTCAACGCCATCGGCAGCGGCTTCCAGGGCGGGCTGGCGGCCCTGTGCGCCAATTACGGCATCGACACCTGATCAGAGGGGAGGGAAAACCGCATGGCTGTTGAACTTCGCAAAGGACAGAAGGTCAATCTGAAAAAAGAGGGCAAGCCTCTGGGCGAGATTCTGATCAATCTGAACTGGAGCCAGCCGGTCAAGCGTGGCTTCTTCTCCAGAACGCCCCAGCCCATCGACCTGGATCTGGGATGCCTCTTCGAGCTCAAGAACGGGCAGAGGGGCTGCGTCCAGGCGCTGGGCAACGCCTTTGGCCGTCTGGATCAGCCTCCCTTCGTCTCCCTGGACGGGGACGACCGGACCGGCACCAACGCCGACGGCGAAAACCTCCGGGTCAACGGCAACATGATCGCCCAGATCCGGCGGATCCTGGTCTACACCTTCATCTATGAAGGAGCCGCCAACTGGCAGGACGCCCAGGGCGTCGTGACCATCAAGTATCCCGGAGCGGAGGACGTCATCGTCCGGATGGACGAATACGGCTCCTCCCAGCGGATGTGCGCCATCGCCCTTTTTGAAAACCAGGGCGACACCACCTTCAGCGTGGAAAAGATCGTCCGTTTCTTCGACGGCCACGAGAAGATGGACCGGGCCTTCAACTGGGGCCTGCGGTGGGTGCCCGGGCGAAAGTAAGCATCCCGCGGCCGGGCTCTGAAAAGCCCCGCCTCCCGGGAAAACAGCAAATCCATTGATTTCATAATAGAAAAGGGGGATGCCAAATGTCCGTCAATCTGCAAAAGGGCCAGAAAATCAGCCTGACCAAGGGCGACGGCGGCCTGAAAAAGATCATGGTCGGCCTGGGATGGGATGAGGCCCAGCCCACCGCCACGGGATGGAAGGCCCTTTTCGCCGCCAAGCCCGCCGATATCGACTGCGACGCCTCCGCCATTCTCTGCGGCCCGGACGGCAAGCTGGTCGGCGGAAAAACCAACGACTACGTGGTTTATTTCGGCAACCTGCGCCATCCTTCCGGCGCCATCGTCCACCAGGGCGACAACCTGACCGGCGCCGGGGAAGGCGACGATGAGCAGATCATGGTGGATCTGTCCCTCGTCCCCGCGAGCGTGGCCAAAATCGTTTTCGTCGTCAATATTTATGACGCCGCCACCCGGAAGCAGCATTTCGGCCTGATTCGCAACGCCTTCATCCGTCTGGTCAACATGGCGAACCGTACGGAAATCTGCCGCTACAACCTGACGGAGGACTACAGCGGAAAGACCGGCCTGATCGTCGGGGAAATCTACCGGAAGGACAACGAATGGAAGTTCAACGCCATCGGTCAGGGCGTCGCCGACGCCAGCCGGCTCCAGAAGCTGGTCGACATGTATCGTTAACACAAAAAAAGCATATCATATCAAGGAGGGACAAACATGGCTATCAATCTTTCCAAAGGGCAGCGGGTAAGTCTGGACAAGGGCGTTCGGCTGGCGCTGGTGGGCCTGGGCTGGGACACCAACCGCTATGACGGCGCCGCGGATTTCGACCTGGACGCCTCGGCCTTCATGCTGGGCGCCAACGGTAAGGTCCGCAAGGATGAGGACTTCATCTTCTACGGCAACCTCCAGAGCGCCGACGGCGCGGTCACCCATACCGGCGACAGCCTGGAGGGCGGCTCCGGCGGCGACGACGAAACCCTGTTCATCGACTTTACCAAGGTGCCGGCGGATGTGCAGAAAATCGCCATCACCGTAACCATCTATGAGGCGCAGGAGCGGGGCCAGAATTTCGGCCAGGTTTCCAACGCCTATGTCCGCGTCGCCCGCCGCTCCAGCGAAAGCGACACCGTCGGCAAGGAAGAGCTTCGCTACGATCTGGGCGAGGAATTCTCCATCGAAACGGCGCTGGTGGTCTGCGAAATCTATCGCAGCGGCAGCGACTGGAAGTTTAACGCGGTGGGCGCCGGCTATCAGGGCGGCCTCTACGCCCTTTGCAAAGCCTACGGCGTAAACGTGTAAGCCGCCGGAAGCCCGGACCTCTTCGGGACAATCGGATCGGGGCATTCCCTCGCCTGTGGCGATCGAATGCCCCGGAATCCGTTTTTCCGGAAATAGCATCCGCGCCGCCCCGCGGGCATAAGCCGCCTCCGGCAAATCGCGGGGAAGCGGGGATTTCTGAACGCGCGCGCCTCTGTTCAGCGGGGGCGGAGACGCGCCGGCATCCTGCGCCGCTTCTCCGCGCCGCGAATCCGCAAAAGCGCTGGCCGGCCGATTCAGACAAATACAGCATCAAGGGGGAATCCACAAGATGAACGGGAGAAAGAGAGGCATCCGCATCTCCTTTAACGCGCCGGCGGTGATCGTGTTTACGCTGATCTGCGTCATCGCGCAGCTGCTGAATCTTCTGACCCACGGAGCGAGCAACCGGGTCGTCTTCAGCGTATACCGTTCCTCTTTTCTGGATCCCCTGACCTATGTCCGCGCCTTCGGCCACGTCTTTGGCCACGCGGACTGGAACCATCTGGTGGGCAACCTGATGTATATCCTGATCCTGGGGCCGATGCTGGAGGAAAAATACGGCACCTCCAACGTCATTTTCGTCATGGCGGCCACCGCCCTGGTCACCGGGGTCATCAACCAGCTCTTTTTCCCCGCCACGCGCCTGCTGGGTGCCAGCGGCATCGTCTTTGCCTTTATCCTCCTGTCCTCCATTACCGTCCGGGAGGATCATACCATTCCCCTGACCTTCATCCTCGTGGCCGTCCTCTATATCGGCCAGCAGGTCTATGACGGACTCTTCACCGCCGACCGGATCTCCCAGTCCACCCATATCGTCGGCGGTCTCGTCGGATCCGTCCTGGGCTTTGTGATGAACCGATACCAAATGAATCGTTATCCGAGGCGTTAACATCATGCTCCAGCGAATCGAGGCCCTTCATCCGGAGGACGTGTTCCTCCCCCTTTCGTCCCGGCCAAAGCCCGGGGTTTATTTCCTGCGCCTTTGCGAAGGCGGAGGCCCCGCGATGGATTATCTCTGGCGCTTTCACGAGGAAGCCAGGGCCCGGGGCGTCATCCTCGAGGATCGGATTCCCAACCCGGACGAGCGGCAGCTGAGCTATTACGCCGACATCCTGGGAAATGATTTCCAACCCACCGGCGCCTTTGTGCTGAGCGCCCTGAAAAAATGGATGCCCCGGATGAGCGGGCAGAATCAAAAAGAATTTACGGACGCGCTGATTTCCCGGTTTACCGAACTGAAAAAGGCCGGGAAATCCGACAGCATCCTGAAGAATATATACACCAAGATGATGTGCTGGCTCTACTATCGGTTTGACCGGATGGTGCCCTTCCTGGGGGACGCGAATCCCCCGAAGGTGCTGTACTTCGGCAGCGGCGTCACCGCCCACGAGCTCGTCTTTCTGCGCATCGTCTCCGCCATGGGAGCGGATCTGCTGATGGTCGAGCCTGCCGGAGACGAGGCTTATCTGAAGCAGGACCCGGGCTCCGCCTTTTCCCAGAAGCTGACCTTTCCCCAGGGAAGCCCCTTCCCCGCGGATTTCAGTTTAAAGCAGTTTCGGAAGGAGCGGGCGGCCGCGGCCGCCCGTCCCCAGGTTTCTCCCGGAAGCCGGCCCACGGCGCCCGTTTCCGGGTTTTCGGGGCGTGCCGGCGGCCCTGCGCCCGCCTTCCCCGCAAGGCCCTCGGCTCCCGCCCGTCCCGCGATTCCGTCCCCGACGACCCCGGCTTCCCCTTCCGGAAGGCCAGGCGTCCCCGTCCGGACGCCCCCTGCCGGGCGGCCCGCCGGTCCGATGCCCCAGCCGCCTGTTCGCCGGAATCCGGCCCCCGCGGCGCCCAGGCCCATCGATGTGGAGTCCCGCTTTACGCCCCCCGCCCGCTCCGCCTGCGCCAACGCGTGGATGGAGCGCCCGGAGCTGAACGAAGTGCTGAAACCTCCGGTCGTCCGGGGAGACGATCATCATCTGTATTATACCGCCTTCCTCCGCCTGGCGGGGGTGCAGGACAAGCTGACCTATACCAACGAAATCTACCAGCTCTATCAGCAGCTGACCGCCAACCGGCGAACCGTGGTCGTGGTGGACGGCCCCATCCCCAAGGCGGATCCGGAGGAGCTGCAGAAGATCCGCAGAAGAAACTACAAAACCCCCGAGGAGATGATCGTCGATCTGGCGGGCAATCTGCCCTCCTCCGCCCATGTGGAACTGCAGCGGGAGCTGCAGGCCGCCTTCGTCCGGACGATGAAGAAGGCCGCCGCGGAGGAAAGCAACCTGAATCGCCTGCTGGTCAAGGCGGTCATCCTCCTGTGCTGGATCCAGCGGTATCAGGCTCCCCTTTTCCGGGGCTGGAAGGAAACCGACGTGCCTGTCTTCTTTAAAATGGGCGGATGCGCGGACGACACCGAGGCGCTGTATCTGAGTCTGCTGGCCGACCTTCCGGTGGACGTGATCATCCTGGCCCCCAATCTGAATGAGGTCTGCCAGCTGAAGGATGAGCGGCTCCTGGAAATACAGGGCGCGGATTCCCTGCCCACCATGCCCTTTCCCAAACAGAAGGGCTCCGTGCAGATGCGGACGGTGGCCTCCCACGCGGAAGGCGACCTGGACTCCCTGCTCTTCTCCGGCTCCGGTCTCTACCGGAACCAGCAGTTCAGCCGGGCGGAGGCCATTACCCTCCAGACCACCTATGACGAAATCTTCCTTCTCTGGGAGCAGGAGCTGAAATATCGGCCGAATTTCAGCACCACCGATCAGCTGGTCTCCCTTCCCATTCTGTATGCCAAGGTTTCGGGCGTGGAAAACGGGAAGGTGCCCCCCTACTGGCAAAAAATCAAATCCCTCGCCGACAGCGGGGACACGATTCTGTACAAGCAGTTTCCCATCGTTTCCTCCGGCGTCCCCAATCCCTTCCAGTCCCTGGCCGTCAAGGCGATCAAAAACGGGCGGCTGAAAAAGGACGTGATCCAGTCCAGCCGCAATTATCCCTTCGCCCTCCTGCGGGAGGAAATGCAGGAACATATGCTGGAAAAGATCCAGCTGATGCTGGATGAGCGGATCATCAAGGGAACCTTCGTCAACGGAACGGAATATACCGTTCTGGCCACCGCGCTGAACCTGAACCGGGACGTGCTGCGGCTGATTCAGGGCTTTGACTTCACAAAGAAGAATCCCAAGCTGATCGTCATCAATACCCGGGATCAGGCGGCTTCCCTGGAGGACGCGATCCTGCTGACCTTCCTGAGCCTGATCGGATTCGACGTGGTCATTTTCGTGCCCACCGGCTATATGACCATCGAGCGCTTCCTCGCCGATCGTCTCCCCGTCGAGCATCAGATCGGGGAATATATCTACGATCTGTCCGTTCCGGATTTTTCCCTCCTCCCCTCGGGAAAAGGCCACTCCTGGCTTAGCAATATCAATCAAATATGGAAGAGAGGTAACTGAACATGGCCATGAATTTCAATCGTCCCGCGCCGTCTTCCGCTCCCGTGAAGGAACCCCCGGTTCAAACCACGGATATCGTCGAGGTCAAGCCCTATGATATCGTTTCCGACCGGGAGGCGACGGCCAACGCCCTGGCTCATTCTCCCGAGGTGGAAGCCCTGACCGCCACCATCGACATCAACGATCTGGACACCATCGTTTCCTTCGGTTCCCAGTCGGTGGAGGAGATTTCCAAGGCTTCCGATATGGTGCTGCGCAGCATGACCATGTCCCAGATCGACGAAAGCAGCAAGCTGCTGGGCACCCTGAACAAGATCATGGACCAGTTCGATATCAGCGAGATCCGTGACAACCCCAGCCTCTTCGGCAAGCTCTTCGGCAATGTCCGGAAGCAGCTGGACAAGATCCTCGCCAAATATCACACTATGGGGGACGAGGTGGACAAGATCTACGTCCAGCTGAAGCAGTATGAAAACGAGATCAAGCAGTCCAACCGCAAGCTGGAAACCATGTTCCAGTCCAACGTCAATTACTATCACGATCTGGTGAAATACATCGTGGCCGGCGAGCAGGGCTGCCAGGAAATCGCCGATTATATGGCGCAGCTGGAGCAGGAGATGGCCGAAACCGGCGATACGTCCATCCAGTTCCAGCTGCAGTCCCTCCAGCAGGCCCAGATGATGCTGGAGCAGCGGACCCAGGACCTGCGGACGGCGGAAAGCGTCGCCATGCAGTCCATCCCCATGCTGAAGACCATGCAGTTCAGCAACATGAACCTGGTTCGGAAGATCAATTCCGCCTTCATCATCACCCTGCCCGTCTTCAAGCAGGCCCTGGCCCAGGCCATCATGCTCAAGCGCCAGAAGATTCAGGCGGACGCCATTTCCGCCCTGGACGAGCGCACCAACGAGATGCTCATCAAGAACGCCAAGAATACCGTCGAGCAGGCGAAGATCACCACCCGCCTGGCCTCCGGCAGCTCCATCAAGGCGGACACCCTGGAAACCACCTGGCGCACCATCGTCGACGGCATCGAGGAAACCCGCCGCATTCAGGAAAACGCCTCCCGCCAGCGGCAGGAGGACCAGGTCAAGCTGGAGCGGATCAAGAAGGAGTTCAACGAAAAGTACAACGTTCCCTCCAAACGGTAAGCGAGGTTCCCCAGGCAGCGCGCGGCATCCTCTCCCCGCGGCAAACCAAGCGCCTTCCGGCGAAAGGGGCAGGGAATCACAGGGCCATTTGCCGCGCTCCTCAAAAAGCCTGCTTACCCCGTTGTTTCCAGAAAACAGAAACCGGCTGTATGGCCGGTTTTTGCTTTATTCGTCTTCAGCTCTCCCCGGAGCCGAAGACGCCCTCCTCAAGCTCTCCCGCGGCAATCTTCTCCTCGATCCACAGCTGCAGCGTGGAGGCCGCAATCTGGATCTTGTCCAGGGTTTCCTTGATGGTGATAAAATCCTCCACCTCGTCGGGATCCACGGTGCCGTCCTCCGCGATTTCCAGCATCCGGTCCTTGCTTTTGTTCAGGCGGTTCACCCCGTTGATCAGCTCCACAAAAATCTGCAGCAGCTCCTTGGATTCCAGCTGTGGTGTTTTTCCCCGCCCCAGGACGCACTCGTTGCTGCAATAATAGTTCCGCAAGGCCGGCGCCTTGTAGTATTCGGCCATGAGCAGCACGTCTTCGGGCCGCACCTGGATTCGCCCGTTCTCGATCTTCTCGATTCTTTCCGGGGAAAAGCCCGGTATCAGTTCTCCGGCCTTCTCCCGGGTCAGTCCCAGCTCCTCCCGCACCATCTGGTAAATGGTTTTATTCTCCTTCGTGGATTTCCTTCCCATGTTTTTCTCCTTCCCAAGGCCGTCCCTTTGCGTTCTTTTCCTTCTGCAGCCAGGCCAGGGCCTCCCCGGTCACAAATTCCGAAAACGGGATCCCGCATCCAGGATCCCAGATCGCGCCTTTCTTGCCTTCCGTCTCCGCCGCCAGCGCCGCCGGATAAATGGCATAATCCGCCGCCCACAGCATGGGCAGATCCATCGCGCTGTCTCCCGCCGCCAGCATCCGGCATCCCGAGGCCCGACCCGCTGCCAGCCTTTCCAGGGCCCATCCCTTATGGAGGAAGGGCGGCATCAGATAGATCTTTTTCCCGGAAGCGGTAACCCCCAGGTCGGTTTGCTCCCGGATTTCGGCGGCGGTCTCCTCCGGCGGAATCCCTTCCGCGCAATAGACGAACAAATAGGCCTCATCCACCTTCCGGCATCGGATAAACCTTTCATCCGGCGACAATGTTTTTTCCATTCGATCCATTTCCGCCCGCCAGGGGGCCATCGCCGCCCGGGTTTCCCGTTCCCAGTCCTCGTCCGGCTCCAGCCGCCCGTCCTTCCCGGTTCTGAGCAGCACCGCCCCATTGGCGCAAACGGCCAGGGACGGCTCGCAGCCCGGCGGGAAATGGATCCGCCGATACTGTTCGACGGAGCGGGAGGTCACGGGAACAAAGGCAAACGCTTCGCAGACCCGGGAAAGCGTTTCCGCGGTCCGGAGAGACATGTAGGCCTGCTCTTTCTCATGGATCCACTCCACGCACGGCCAGCCCTCGTGGAAGTGTTTTTTCGAGACGATCAGGGTGTTATCCAGGTCGCAGGCGAAAACCGGCTTCCGTTGCTCAGGCATCCGCCACCTCCCGGATCAGCCCGCAGGCCCGGTAATGCTTCAGGGGCCAGGGAACCAGTTCCACCCCTTTTTCCCTGGCCAGCAGGTAGATATGCCCCAGATGCTCCGCATCCTCCAGGCTGTGCACCAGGATTTTCCATGGCATCCGCCGCAGCAGCACCCGGGTGGCTTCCCCGATGCTGGGCTTGATCAGATTGATATTCCTGATCCCGAAGGTCTTCCGGATGACCTCCACCTCCTCCAGGGCGCCGTCCGCCGCCCGGAGCGTCCCGGCCGCCTCCCATTCCGCGGGAAGGGCATCCTCCGCCCCGGCATCGGGAAAGGCGGCCTCGATGGCGCTGAGAAAGGATTCCGTCCGATCCGCCTCCAGCCATTCCCGGTAAAACACCGCGCCGTGATAATCCTCGGGCCCGATCAGATCCTCCCGCAGCACGGTCCGGCTCAGCAGCCCCGACACCACCGCGTTCAGGCAGGAGCTGGGGATCAGGAAATCATCGTGAGTGCCGCAAATGGCGGCCACCCCCGCCGGATCGGACAGCACCGCCAGCCCGGCGGAAACCCCCGGGAAATCCCGGAGCGCTTCCGACAGCTGGTTCTGAATGGCGCCCTTTCCGGTCCATCCGTCCACGAACTGAAGGGAAGCGGGCGAATGCCGGGAAAGGATCGTTTTCATGGCGTTCCGGTCGATGCCCCGGCCCCGGATGATGGAAACCGTATAATGCGGATAATCCACCCCGTGCCGGGAAAGCAGATACCGCCGGATCAGAATACCGATGGGGGTTCCGGCCCGGGCCAGGGAAACCAGGACGCCGTCCCGCCCCTTCTCCCGGTAAATCCGCTCCGCCACGCCCGCGACGGCCAAGGCGGTCATGGCGGCGTAGTTCTCCAGCGCGTATTCGTAGGTTGCCAGATAGGGCCCGGAGGGCAGGTTTTCGATGGGCAGCATCTCGCAGTAATGGGTTCCGCTCTGGATCCGTTTTTCCCGCACGGATGTCGGCAGCGGCTCGATCTTCCCCGTAATATCCTTGAGCAGAACCGTGACATCGGCGTCTTTATAGGTGCTGAACATGTGTTTTCTCCCAAATCAGAATGACCCGGCCGCAGCCCTTTCTCGCCAGCACACCCGCCAGCGCGCCGGCCGCCGTCTCCGCCTGGCGCAGGTCTCCGGCGTCCGTCCAAAGAACGGCCGTGTCGCAGGCCTCGATATTGTACAGATACGTTTTCCGCCCCGTCTCGTAAAAGCTGGGCAGCAGATAGCCCTCATGAATGGGATAGGCGGGATCCCGGCAGATGCCGATGGGGCTGCGGGTAGTGGCGTGAAAGCGGACGGAGTCCGCCAGCCCGGCCTCCTCCATCCTCCGGCCGAGCAGGAGACCCGGCAGCATGTATTCCTCCGTTCCGATCAGCGTGACCCGCCCGCGGGAAAGGCGCGGGCCGAACTCCCCGATCAGCTTGTCGCACAGCTCGTCCAGCCGCCGCGCATAGTCCCGGATCTCCACCCCGAACCGGGGATCCGGCGTTTCTCCCTGAAACGGAAGGGTCTCAAAGGCTCCTTCGGTTGCTGCAGGCAGGGCGGGATCAATCCCGAAGCCCCGCACTGCCTCGGTATAATCCCGCAGGGGAAGCTGCAAAAGTGCCACACAATCGACGCCCCGCGCCTTCAGCTCCGCCGTCCGCTCCCCGCTCAGCCGGTTGATCAGCGAAGCGGCGACCAGGGGCTTTTCTTCCATCTCCGGAAAAGTGTCCCGCATCTGAGCAATGATATTGATCAGCGTTTTCCCGGTGGAAAGCTCGTCATCCACGAAAACAATCTTCCGCGCCTGCCGGATCCGCTCCCGCAGCCCGCCGGTGAACAGAAACTGATCCGTGGCGTGGCTGTGCTCCTCCTGGAAGGAAAGAACCTCCGCCTTCGCGACGGCGGGCTCCCGGCTGGTCTGCAGATAAAAGCAGGGAGATCCCAGCATCCCGGCCACCGCGGCGGCCACGGCGGTGGCGGTTTCCGCGAAGCCGATGACAAGATCCGCCTCCGGGTGAGCCTGCGCCACCTTCCGCCCCAGCTGCTCCATCATGGCCAGGGAACGGGTGGGCGAAACGGGGATGTGCTTCCCCTGCAGGGGGTTCACCAGCAGGTAGACCCTTTTGGTGTTATGATCCCGCTTCGCCAGGCGGATCAGATCCGACTCCTGATATTCGGTCATAGGGTTGCTTCCTCCAACATCACGATACGATCACCGGCGTTTCCAGGTTCACAACGCCCCTGGGTTCCCAGGGGGAAGGATAGCTCCACGGGGTGGGAAGGCCCGTCAGCTTCCGCAGGGCGATCGCCGGAAGGTTGATGCCGGTGGCCTCGCAGGACAGCTGCAGCCCGCCGGACATCCGGGTATTGATTTCCAGAAAATAAGGGCGATCCTTCTCCATCCTGAACTGAATATTGGCGGGCATCTCCAGCCGGATCCGGTCCATGATGGTATGGCACAGAGCCGTCACCGACGGATCGTTTCGAACCTCCGAGTACCGTCCGACCTTGAATCGGGGAATGAGCAGGCGGCCCTGCCCGGTTTCCATGCAGTCCACGCTGACGTCCGCTCCGCTGAGATAGGGCATCACCAGCACAGGCGTCGAAAAGTCGTAGCCGGAAAGTATCCGCTCCGCCGCCACCCGGGTCACCTTTGTTCCGGGCTTTTCATACAGGGCCTTGATGCCCTCGATGCTGTTGTCGATGACCCGGAAGCTCCTGGCCCCCTCGTCGACGGTCAGCTTGTAGCAAAGCCTGCCCGCGCCGGTATCCAGCGCATCGCAGGCTCCCCGGAATTCCTCGAGGGAATGGCAAACCCTGTAAGCCGGCATCGCCTCCGGAATCACGTTCTCCAGAAAGCGATAGGTCCGCACCTTGTCGTCCAGCAGGGCAATGGTATCGGCGTCCGGCTCCAACATCAGCCGGACGCCGCTTTCGGAAAAGCGGCCGGCCGCCTGCGCGATATCCTTCATCCCCTTATGGGGGACGAACACATCCACCCCGTGTTCCCGGCAGAACCGGAGGCAGAAATCCGCGTATTCCGCCGGAGGAAGCTCCTGCTCCGGATACCATTCGTCGCATTTTTGCCGGTAGACCGCCCGGGAATTATGGCTGGAGCCAATCACCGTCAGCTCTTCCGGATACCCCCGGCGCATCAGATCGATCAGATGGGCCGCCGTGCTGAACCAGTGATTAAACCATACCCGCACGCTGCCCCGCCTCCCGAACGCCGTAGATTTTCGCCCGGGCTATGATCCCCTGGCGCATCAGATCAATCAGATGGACCGCCTTGCCGAACCGATCATTAAATCCTGTCCCCATGCGACTCTGCCTCCCGAACGCCGTAGATTTTCGCCCGGGCGGCGATCTTCTTCGCCCAGCGGGTGTGGCATTTCACCTCGTTCATCCTTCCTCCATCGGCGCTGCCTGCCACCGCGAGGGGGCCGTCCTTCCAGTTCAGGATCGCCTCCGCGTCCGCCAGATCCTGCGGGGACACCTGCAGGCTTTCATAGATGAGCGGCAGCTGGGAAGGATGAATCGCCGTTTTTCCGAGGAACCCGTTGGCCTGATCCAGCGCCAGCTCCCTTTTCAGTCCTTCCGCCCAGGGGCCTCCGGCGTCCTCGCCGTAGTATTCCCATACCGGCCCGGAAACAATGTAATCCATGCTGAACCAGTTCAGGATATCAATCAGAATATCCCGCACCGGGCCCAGGTCATAGATGGACTGGGTCACGTTTCTCCGAAGCCCGAACAGATTGCAGAAATCGTTTCCCCCGACCCGAACGTTCAGGATGGCGTCCTGATGATCCCCGAGGCAGGAGCGGAGAAAGGACAGGGTTTCCCGCCGGGTTTCCCCGAAGGCCGCGGACCGGCTCTCGATAATGGGCATGGCAAACAGCTTATGGCTTTGCCCGGCATTAATCCGCCGGAGCAGGGAAAGATAGTCCGGGGCGTTGGTCTCGTCGAATTTCGGGAAAATATAGCCGCAGACGATTTCCTCCTCGGCTCCCAGAAGCCGGTGCACATGCAGGAAATGCCGGGGATTCCGGACGCGGATAAAGATCAGCGGCAGCTCCCGTCCCGCCCGCCGAAGCGTCGACAGGGTGTCCTGCAGCTGCTTTTCCGCCGCCGCCAGGCCGCTGTCCTGAATCGCGTCTTCCAGGCAAAGGGAAAGGGACGTCAGGCAGGGCCAGTCCCCGTTCAGAACACGCTCCGCCACGCCCCTGTTCACCGCCGGCGTATATAGCAGGCCGCCTACCCGCAGCCCGATCGCTTCCTTCTTGTCCATCTTTTACTCAGTCCTTACAGTTTTGCTGCGTCAAATCATGGCAGCCTCCTTCTCTGGAAAACTTTAATCTATTCGCAGAGTAAAGTCAACATAAATCGAACGTTTTGCTGCAATAGCGGACCCCCATCGAACACTTTGTTCAAATCCCGCTCTGATACCAATATATCTCATAAGGCGGCCGCAAGGCAAAGTCAGCCAAAATCACACAATTATTGAGAATTATGTGATTTTCCCCACGTTTTTCTCGAGAATTATGTGGCTCTGATCACGTTTCTTTTGAAAAATGTGTGATTCTGATCACGTTTTTTTCGAGAATTATGTGATTTTAATCACATTTTTCTTGAAAATAATGTGATCTCAATCCCATTTTTCCTGAAAAAAGGATTTGCAGCTTACGTTTAAAGCAGTCCGAGGCGGCTCAGCACCAGGATCACGATCAGGATCAATGCTACTTCCCCGATCACCACCGGAAGCACCCATTTACTTCCCCGGGCGGGCGTGCGCCTTTTTTCCCTCGGATCCGGGGACACGCCGGCGCCTTCCCCCGGGTTCCCTGTGCCGTAGGGCCGGATGGTCGGCCGATCCGGGGAAGGATAATCGTTTAGGGCCGAGGAGCTGTATTGCCAGCCCTTCCGCCATAATTCCTCTGCCTCCTTGGGGGAAGGCGTTTTCCCGTCCGGACCCGCGGTCGGCGGCT
>CAMOGC010000001.1 GCA_946613955.1 uncultured Clostridia bacterium | reverse complement strand
TTCTTTCCAAAGAAGCAACGAAAAAAGACCGCGTTCGCCACGGTCTTTCTCTCTTTTACTCCCCGATTCTCGTCAGCGTTCGGATTTTCCATTGTCCGTTTTCCTTGACCACGCCAACCCTGTATTGAGCGGTCGGCCACGCGGGAGGATATACAGCCTTTGCGCCCCGCTGCGCAATCACCTCTTCCGCTCGGGTTCCCTTTACCCGTCCATCGATCCTGGGTATGCTTTCCGTAATGGTCAGCCGAATGTTGCTGTCCCATGGCCAGGTCCAGACAAAACCCATCTCCAATCGATGGTCAATCCCGCGAACATTATAATCGGCATAAGGGGCTCCTGCGCTTCCGACCGTTTGCAAGTCCTGATCAGTGGCCAGGTAGGCGTCCTGAAAATAGCGGCGAAGGACGGTTGCATCCGTTTCGATCCCCATGATCACCTTAGCTCTGCTGGCCATCCCATCCTTCAGGATGACCTGCAGATTGCTCAGATTCATTGCGTAATAAAACACCGTCACCGCAATGCTGAGCAGCAGGCAGATCAACAGCAGCCGGCCGGCCAGAAACCAGATTCCCCGGCGGATGTACTTCAATCCCGCGCCCTCCGTTTCCCATTCTTACAGCAGTTTAATCAGCATCGTTTTCTGTTCATCCATCTCAATAACGACAAGCCCATCCTTTTCCAGCTGCTTCATAACGTCGCTGAAGCGGCGGAAACCGATGGCCTTCTCGGTAAAATCAGGATAGGCTGTGATGATGTCCGCTTTCAGGATAGAAGGATTCACCCTGTCAAATCCTCCATCCTTATAAGCCTGAATCTGCGCCTTAAAGGCTTCCTTCCAGTTGTCCTTGGTCAGCTGAGGAACGGATTCTCCGCCTTCGTCTTCTCCTGCGCCATTGGTCAGACTGACGGTCACGTTGTAATTGTCATTAAAAACGCGAATGTCTCCGAATCTTCCCGCCAGTTTCGTCAAAAGTTTATAAAAGGAAGCGCAGCCATAGGACTTCTCATTAAAATCCGGCCGAAGCCGCAAAAGGACCCCTTTGAGCTCGCTGGCATACATCTCGTCATTATGCTCTTCCAACACCGTCGTCAGAAGTTTGTTCAGCTCGCTCTCGTCAGCCAGTTCCTCGT
This sequence comes from uncultured Clostridia bacterium, assembly GCA_946613955.1. The sequence continues at coordinate 66,155 of CAMOGC010000001.1, read as the reverse complement.
TGGTGGCCGCCTGCTTCTGGCGTCTCGGTTTCTCCACATTCCGTTTCCGGACGCTTTCCAGAAACTGAAATTCATTACAAGCGTTGATAAAAATAGTGCTGGCTGCTTCGCTGCGGCTGATTCCCAGTACGAATTTCCCCATGCTTTTCAGCCGGCCGACGAGAGGAGTATAGTCGCTGTCGCCGGACACAATGCAGAAGCTGTCGATCAGCTCGTTTTTGTAGGCGACCTCCAGCGCGTCAATCACAAGTTGTATGTCCGCGTTATTCTTCTGGCTGATGCCATAACGAAGGCTGGGAACAACCGTAAACGTGTTGCTTAGCAGCAGGGGTTTCAGATCGCTGAATTTATCCGTATAGCCATAGACCTTTCCCAGCAGGATGTCTCCCCGAATCTTTACTTTTTCCAGGATACTGTTCAGCGTTTCTGTTTTGGCGCCGCAGTTTTCCAAATCTACAAATACCGCAAATCTGCTCAGAATGAAAACCTTCTTCCGTAAAATATCGATGGTTCAAGCCCATCCGAGAGAGCATTATAGCATTCCAGGGCAGAAAATTCCACTCTTTTCTGGACAAAGACGCTCTTCAATTGTAAAATGAAAGCCAACCTGAAGGAAAAGGAGGGTTTCCATGCCTGCGCCCTTATCCGCCTGTATTGTCCTTTATCACTGCGGGGAGGAGGTTTTTGACGCCCTTCACAGTCTCGCCAATTCGCCGGTCGAAGTGGCTGTTTATCTGTGCGACAACTCGCCCGAGGAAATGACCGCCGAAAAACTCCAATGGACCTTTCCGGGCGTAACGGTCCTTCCCCAGGAAGGAAACATCGGATTCGGGCGGGCTAACAATGCGGTTCTGCCCTATCTCCAGAGCAATTATCATCTGATCATGAATCCCGATGTTGTTTTTGAACCTTCCCTTCTTCCCCGAATGATCCAGTATATGGACGCCCATCCAAACATCGCGATACTGACACCCCGGGTTCTGAACGAAGACGGAACGGAACAGTTTCTTCCGAAAAAAAGGATTTCCGTTCATTATCTTCTCTCCGGTCCGCTCGAAGAGCACGGCCGGCTTTTCCGCCGGTGGAGAGAAGAGTTTACCCTGGCGGACATGGATATCCGGAACCCCGTTCCCGTTGAGTTCGCGACTGGCTGCTTCCTGATGATCCGAACCTCCGTTTTTCTCCAGTTGAAAGGTTTTGATCCTCGCTTTTTCCTTTATCAGGAGGACAGCGATCTTTCCCGCCAGGTGCTTGAAAAAAGGCTGGGCAGCATCGTTTATCATCCCGACATGGTCATTACCCATCGTTGGTCCCGGGAAAACACACGGACTTTTCGGGGGCGCATGAGGCATATCCGTTCAACCTTTAAATACTTTCTGAAATGGGGGATTACCTGGTGAAAACCGTTGTGCTTCTGGCGGCATGCCGGGGAGAAAAGTTTCTGCCGGAGCTGCTGGATTCCCTGGTCTCGCAGACCGACCCGGATTTCACCGTCCTGTTCCAGAATGACGGCGGGCAGGATGAAACCGAGCGAATCCTGCGGGCCTGGGAATCCAGGGACGCGCGTTTTCATTCAGGCGCTGCTTCCGGGCGCCATTTGGGCGCTGCCGGTAATTTTCTTTCCCTCCTTTCCCAGGCGGAAGGGGATCTCTTTCTTTTCTGCGATCAGGACGATCTGTGGGAAAAGGAAAAGGTTGCGGAATTAAAGAAAGCCATGTCGTCCGCGGCATCCTCCGTTTCACCTGAAATGCCCCTTCTGGTTCATTCCGACGCTTCCGTGATAGATGAAGAGGGGCGGCTCCTCTGTCCGAGTTTTTTTCGTCTGCAGGGGTGGGATCCAGGGGCTGTGACATTGAATCGCCTGCTGGTACAGAATAACGCCACCGGCTGTACGATGATTTTTAACCGCCCTCTGGCGGAGCTGCTTCGCGCTCACGCCGATCCATCCAGGTTGTTCATGCATGACTGGTTCGCCGCTCTGACCGCCGCTGCGTTTGGTGAAATCGTTTTCCTGGATCGGGCTCTGACCCGTTATCGACAGCATGACGGAAACGCCATCGGCGCAAGCCGTACCTCCCTGTTCCGCAGAGGGTTTCGCGCCCTCCACAGCCAGAAAGAGGCTCGGGAACGAATTGCTTTGACTTATTCCAACGCTCGCGCTTTTCTGGAAAGCTATGGCGAAGATATGCCCCCCGAAGCTCGGAAAACAATTGACTCCTATCTGAGAACCGAATCCCTGCCAAAGCTGGCCCGCATCCAGGCGGTCCGCGGCATGGGATGTGTCATGCAAAGCCCGGTGACCCGCCTGGGCCAGATCTTCTTCGGCTGAATTTCCCAAAAAACAGCTTGCAATTTCAGGGGGTTCGTGCTATCATGGCAAGGCTTGATGTGTGAAACTCCTTAAGGAGGGGATTCTCATGGGTAAGTTTTGCGAGATTTGCGAGAAGGGCACCCTGAATGGCAACAACGTTAGCCATTCCAACCGGAAAAGCCATCGCATCTGGGCGCCCAATGTGCAGAGCGTCCGCGTCATGGTCAACGGTTCCGCCCGTCGGATGAACGTGTGTACCCGCTGCCTCCGCAGTGGCAATGTGCAGCGCGCTCTCCCCAAGATCCACACTGTGGAAGAAGCGTAAGTTTCCAAGGGGAAAATAGCCCGCCTGTTTGTGCGAACAGGCGGGCTTTCCTTTTTCTCCTGATGTTTTGTCCGGTTTCTTTCGATTCGTCGCTTCTCTCCCTGGCTCCTTTATTCCTCCAGACGATCCCGCAGCCACAACAGCCCTTCCTGCCGTAAGGTCTGAAGCCCTTTCCGGGCGACGGTGCGCCGAAAATGATCGATCCGGCTGTTTTTGTTTTCCGGATCATCCTCCCGATCCCTTCGGCAAAGAATAACGTCTTTTTGAAAGATCGTTCCGAATACAAGGCCGTGGAAGCTGTCTGTGCAAATCGCTCCCGCTCCGTCGATTGCGGCCAGGAAGGCCTCCGGTCCGCATCCTTCGAGCCGCTCAAACGGTTTCCCATATGCCTCCCCAGTCACAGGTATGGTCAGTATCCGAAGGCCGCGCTCCCTGGCTGCCTGTTCCGCTTTTTCCCAGTACAGGGGGTTTTCTCCGATAAAATAGCAAAGTAAATAAGGCGTTCCTCCGGGTTGGGGGCCAGCCGTTTCCCTCCACTGTTCAGCGGTCAACAGGCATACCGGATCCGGGAGCACCGCGGGGCGCATCCCGGTAATCCGCTCGAGGAGGTCAGCGCCCTCCTCTTCCCGCACGGAGACCGCCTGAAAACCGCTAATCAGTTTCCGCATCCTCCGAATTTTTTTTCCGGGGGGCATTTCCCGAACGCCAAGACTCGGAGCATAGGCAATTCGTCTTATCTTCTTTCCCCCAAAGTTCAAAAAATAGACCGGATTGAGCCATACCGGGTTCCAGATCTGATCGCTGCCGCAAAGCAGAACGGAATAGCGGCCGCTTGCCCCTTCCAGCTCCTTCCTGTTTCGGCAAAGAGGGCTAAGGCGCATCCTCCGGGCGTAAAAATCAGCGATTGCCCGTTTCTTGGATCTGGCGCTTTCCTGCCCTGTTCCAACCCGCCGTTTTCGGATGCCGGCCAGAATCAGCTTCGGGCTGTTCCCGCTGAGGATCATGTTCCGGATTTTTTCCTTTTGATCCGGGCAATAATCCAGGTGTTCCACTTCATGCCCCAATGAGCGCACGACCCGCTGCAGCGCATAGGCCTGAAGGCTGGAACCGTAATTCTCGTTGTGCAGGAATGTCAGAATACCCACTCTGCTCATCTTATTTCATCCCCCTAATGCCAGGTTCCTCCCCGCCGCGCGGAGAAAGAGAAAACCGCTCATGATTTCTTCTTCCAGGCCAGGGGTCTGCCGGCGGAAGGCTGATCGCTGTCCTTCGGATAAAATCGGATCCAGCCTTCCTGTATTCGGATTGTTCCTGTTGATCCCTGTACCTCCTTTTTGTCCAGCAGCAGGCGCAGAAGCTTTTCATTCAGTACCGGTCCTCCGCCCCGGGTCAGACAGTCCTTCCAGAGGGTGCAATCGCATTCCTTTCCCTCGCAGCTGAAGGCCCGGTCGCTTTCCAGCATTGGATGCTTTCCGCACAGTGGGCACAGCGTCCCTTCCAGCTTTCTCGCCTGGAATCCGCCGCCCTTTCTCCGGGCGCCTTGTTTCCGTCCCCTGTCCTCTTCAGGAAAACAGACGGACGTCTGGTTGTTTTTGGCATATTCCACCAGAAACGCGCACATCCGGTTGATTCCCGCGAGAAACCTTTCTGCGTCCTGCTTTCCGTCCGTAATCTCATGCAGCGCCAGTTCCCATTTTCCCGTCATTTCCGGGCTGGCAATTTCGGCCGGCATGATTTCAATCAGGCGAACCCCCTTATCGGTCGCCTGGAGGGTTTTCCCCTTCCGCTGTGCGTAGCCTACCTGCAGCAGGCGCTCAATAATGGCGGCGCGGGTTGCGGGCGTTCCGATCCCGCTTCCCTTCATTTGGCGAACCAGTTCCTCATCCTCCAGCTCCTTCCCGGCCGTTTCCATCGCGAACAGCAGGCTGGCGTCCGTATGAGGAGCGGGAGGACGGGTCTTATCTTCTTTGATCCTGGTTCCCCGTACGGTCCGAACATCTCCGACCGAGAGCGGAGGCAGCGTCTCGCTTTCCTCCTCGTCTGGGACCTTTTCCTTTCTTGTTCGGGGCGGGTTGGCCAGAGGCGGAACATCGTGCCATCCATTATTGATCACGACACGTCCGCTGGAGCGAAAATCATTCCCGGCCGCCCTTGTCACTATTTTGGTCGCGTCATAATCGCAGGCCGGATAAAAAGCCGCCAGCATCCTCCGAACCACCATATCATACAGCTGCCTTTCATCCTCGCTGAACCGGGAAGGGTCGACCCGGCGGGAGGTCGGAATCAGCGCGTGGTGATCCGTCACCTTGGAGGCATCGATGGTTCTCCGGCTGACCGGCAGCTTTCCGTCCCGCAACGCGCCATCGACATATCCCTGATAGCTCGGAGGCAGCAGCTTCATCGTCTGAACAACCTTCGGAATCATGTCCGGAGGCAGATACCGGCTGTCGGTCCGGGGATAGGTCAGCGCTTTCTGGGTTTCATAGAGACTTTGGGCTATTTTCAGTGTCTTTTCCGCTGTAAAGCCAAGCATTCGGTTAGCGTCCCGCTGCAGACTGGTCAGATCATACAGTTGAGGGGGCTGCTCATGCTTCCGGACCGTTTCGGCCGATATAACCTTTGCGTCCTGGCCCTTGACGGCCTTTGCGATGGCCTCTGCCTCCTCCTTTTGCGGAATATGCGTATCGGGCTCCCATCCTTCCCTGAAGCAAACGCCGCTGTAGTCTCCGAAGTCGGCGCGAAGGGTCCAATAGTCCTCGGGCACAAAGGATTCGATTTCCTTTCTTCTCCGGACAAGAATCGCCAGAGTCGGCGTCTGGACCCTTCCAACGCTTAGCAGCGTGTCGTATTTCAGCGTAAATGCCCGGCTCGCGTTCATACCAACCAGCCAGTCCGCCTTGCTCCGGCATCTGGCGCTGGCGTAAAGCCCGTCATAGTCCCGCCCCGGTCGGATATTCCGGAATCCCTCCGAAATGGCTTCATCGGTCATGGAGCTGATCCACAGGCGGTCAAAAGGTTTTTTACACCCGGCTTTTTCATAGATATAGCGAAAAATCAGCTCTCCTTCCCTCCCCGCGTCTGTCGCGCAGATCAGGCTGTCGGTTTCCTTGTCGTTCATCAGCTTTTTGATCTTTGTAAACTGCCCGCCGGTTTGCCGGATGACCTTCAGAGGAATCTCCTCAGGCAGAATCGGGAGTGTTTCAAAACGCCATTTTTTATATTTTTCATCCAGCTCATCAGGCTCCACCAGGGTGACCAGATGGCCGATCGCCCAGGTTACAATGTACCGGTCGCCAATCAGGCACCCGTCCCCCCTGGTTTTGCATCCGATCACTCTTGCAATGTCCCGTCCAACGCTGGGTTTTTCGGCCACCACTACGATCTTTCCCACCCCAAAAAGCTCCTTCCGCGAGTTGCCGGTTTGTTTTTTGATTGTACCATATGCTTTTCGGAACGTCAAAACGGCGGCGGTTTTGAAAAAACCGCCGCCAGGCTCGGCTTAGTTGAACAATTCCTTGACTCGATCCATAAACCCCTTCCGATTATCGTATTCCTTGTCGGAGGTGGTTCCGTCAAATTCCCGAAGCAATTCCTTCTGTTTATTGTTCAGCCGCTTGGGGATTTCGACCTTCACGCGCATGACCAAATCCCCCTTGCCGTTGCCTCGGAGCTGCTGAATACCCTGCCCTTTAATCCGGAATTCCGTGCCGGGCTGTGTTCCCTCCGGAATCCGGTATTTGATCGGACCGTTCAGCGTCGGAACTTCCACGTCTCCGCCCAAAGCGGCGGTGACAAAGCTGATCGGGAACTCCAGCAGAAGATTGAAGCCATCCCTTCGGAAGATTTTATGGGGCTTCACGCCAACCGTAATATACAGATCTCCGTTGGGTCCTCCCCGCAGTCCGGGCTCGCCCTGCGCATTCATGATAATGGTCTGTCCATTGTCGATGCCCGCCGGCACTTTCACCGTTACCGTCCGCTTCCTGCGAACCCGTCCGGATCCGCCGCATCCGCCGCATTTATCGGAGATGACCTTGCCGGTTCCGCCGCAGGTTGGGCATGTACGAACCGTGGTCATCCATCCGCTGGAGCTCCGAACCTGCCCGCTTCCGCCGCAGGCGGAGCAGGTTTTGGGGCTGGTACCGGGTTTCGCGCCGGTTCCCTTGCAGGTATCGCACAGCTCATTCCGATAAATTTCGAAGCTCTTTTCGCATCCCTTCGCGGCTTCCTCAAAAGTGATCCGCAGCTCATAGCGAAGGTCGCTGCCCTGAACCGGTCCTTGCGAGCGGGTTCGGCCACCCATGCCGCCATTGAACAGCTGGTCGAAAAGATCGCCCATGCCGCCCATGTCAAATCCGAATCCCCCGCTGAACGGGTTCTGGCCGCCTCCCATGCCTCCCATGGGATCCTCGAAGCCGAACTGGTCATACCGCGCCCGCTTATCCGGATCGCTGAGCACTTCGTTTGCTTCATTCAATTCCGCAAAGCGTTTGACCGCTTCCTCATCATTTGGATGCAGGTCCGGGTGGCACTCCTTGGCCTTTTTCCGGTAAGCCCTTTTGATTTCCTCGTCGGTGGCCTTTTTATCGACCCCCAGCACCTCATAATAATCCCGCTTGTTTGCCAAGCCGCATCACCCCGTTCTGACCGGAATCAAGCCCGTCACCCGCTTTTGCCGGGAGACGGGCCCTTTCCGCTGTGTGTATTCCTGTGCGGTTTTCAGTTCCCCGGGCGAAGGAAAAGCTCCTGCGCCCAGGGCCTTCCGCCGTGTTACTCGACGCTTCCGTCAGCGTTCACGCTGCCGTCGTCATTGGTGGTTCCGGGCTGAGGACCGCCCGCCGCTTCGGGGCCGCCGGCCTGCTGCTGATAAAGCTTGCCGAAAACCGCGTAAACCTTCTGGGTAAAGCCGTCCATGGCGTTTTTGATTTCAGCCGCGTTGTTGCCCTCCCGAATCTTTTTGAAAGCATCGATCTCGTTCTGGACCGTGTTCTTGTCTTCGTCGCTCAGCTTGTCGCCATTGTCCCGAAGGGTCTTCTCCGTTTCATAAATCAGGCTGTCAGCCCTGTTCAGGGTTTCAACTTCTTCCTTGCGCTTCTTGTCCTCTTCCGCGTACTGTTCGGCCTCCTTGACCCGCTGATTGATTTCCTCCTCGGTCAGATTGGTGCTGGCCGTGATGGTAATCTGCTGCTCATGTCCGGTGGCCTTGTCCTTGGCGGAAACGTTCACGATGCCGTTGTTGTCGATGCTGAAGGTCACCTCGATCTGCGGAACCCCACGGGGAGCGGGCGCGATGCCGGTCAGCTGGAAGCGGCCCAGGCTCTTATTGTCGTAGGCCATCTGCCGCTCGCCCTGCAGCACGTTGATTTCAACGGTGGTCTGTCCATCCGCCGCGGTGGAGAAAACCTGGCTCTTGCTGGTAGGGATGGTGGTGTTCCGATCGATCAGCCGGGTAAAGATATGTCCCTCGGTTTCAAGTCCAAGGCTCAGGGGCGTCACGTCCAGCAGCAGCACATCCTTCACATCGCCGGCAAGCACGCCGCCCTGAATCGCGGCGCCGATGGCCACGCATTCGTCGGGGTTGATGCCCTTGAAGGGTTCCTTGCCGGTGATCTTCTTCACAGCGTCCTGCACGGCGGGGATCCGGGTGCTTCCGCCAACCAGAATAACCTTGTTGATCTGATCCACGGTCAGCCCCGCGTCCTTCAGCGCCTTCCGCATGGGTTCCAGCGTAGCTTCCACCAGATCGGAGGTCAGCTCGTCAAACTTCGCCCTGGTCAGCGTGATGTCAAGATGCTTGGGTCCGGTGGCATCGGCCGTAATAAAGGGCAGGTTGATATTCGCCGTTGTCGTTCCGCTCAGCTCAATCTTGGCTTTTTCGGCGGCTTCCTTCAGACGCTGGGAAGCAATACGGTCCGCCTTCAGGTCGATGCCGTTTTCCTTCTTAAACTGTTCCGCCACGTAGTCGATAATCCGCTGGTCAAAGTCATCGCCGCCCAGGCGGGTATTCCCGTTCGTGCTCAGCACTTCGAACACGCCGTCGCCGATATCCAGAATGCTGACATCGAAGGTACCGCCGCCCAGGTCGTAAACCAAAATCTTCTGGTTTTCTTCTTTGTCCAGCCCGTAAGCCAGGGAGGCCGCCGTGGGCTCGTTGATAATCCGCTTCACATCCAGCCCGGCGATCCGGCCCGCGTCCTTGGTTGCCTGCCGCTGGCTGTCGTTGAAGTAAGCGGGAACGGTGATCACAGCTTCCGAAACCTTTTCACCCAGATAGCTTTCCGCCGTTTCCTTCATTTTGGTCAGAATCATGGCGCTGATATCCTGGGGGGTATACTGCTTCCCATCGATGTCTACCTTGAAACCGGTGCCCATCTCGCGCTTGATGGAAATGACCGTCCGGTCGGGGTTTGTGACCGCCTGGCGCTTGGCCACCTGGCCAACCAGGCGCTCGCCGTCCTTGGTGAAGGCGACTACGGACGGAGTCGTCCGGCTGCCTTCCGCGTTGGCGATCACGACGGGCTGCCCGCCTTCCATGACGGCGACACAGCTGTTGGTGGTTCCCAGATCAATACCGATAATCTTGCTCATTGTTTTTTCCTCCGTTTATTCTAGATTTCTTTTTCATCCGGCCCTGAGGCCTTTTCCTGAAAGGGCTTCCGCCCTGTTCGGACGACTTATTCGGGCACAACCTTGACCATCGCGTGGCGGATCACCCGATCCCCCATCCTGTACCCCTTCTGAAGGACCTGGCAGACCGTCCCGGGTTCGCCGTCCTCGGGCGCGCCCTGGAGAATGGCGTTTTCCAGATTGGGATCAAACTTTTCGCCCAACCGGTCAATGGGGGTCACCTCCAGCTTCCGGTAGGCCTCGTTCATCTGCTTCAGCACCAGATCCACGCCGTTGCGCAGCGCCTCATCCGGGCTGTCGGCCGCCGCTTCGCAGGCTCTTTCCAGATTGTCCAGCACCGGAAGCATGGCCGTCGCCACCTCCCGGCGGCCGTCGGCGAAGGCATCCGCCCGGACACTTTCGTTCCTCCGTCGGAAGTTTTCAAAATCCGCCTGAACCCGTTGAGCCATCGCAAGGTACTCCGCGGCTTTCTCCTTCGCTTCAGCGAGTTCGTTGTGTTCCGGAGTTTCCTGGACGGTCTCCTGTTCCGCTTCCGGAGCTGTTGCTTCCGCTTCCGCGTTTTCGTTATCCGTTTTTTCCTGGTTGAGTTCTTCGTCCGGACGAATTTCCTTCGACTCCATCCTCTTCTTCCTCTTTCTTCGACTCATTCTTTATCGCCCTCCCCGCTGAACAGATTCGTCAACTGATGGCCCATCACGTTCAGAATGGAAAGTACTTTGGAATACTGCATCCGCGTCGGCCCGATCACACCAATCGTACCCTGTTGTCCGCCCTTGGTAGAATAGTTTGCGGTCACGATGGAGCAATCGGCCATTTCCGGCACGCCGGTTTCAGGGCCGATCCGAACCGTGAATGCCATTTCCCCGCCTCCGGCGATAATGCTGGCCAGCCTGTCTCTTGTTTCCATGAGGCTGAGGAAATTCCTGGCCTTTTCCACGTCGCTGTATTCAGGGTAATTGAGCATATTGCTGGTTCCGCCGACAGCCACATGCGCCGGGCGTGGAGACTCGCGCCGCTCGTTCAGGAAGCCGTACAGGCTGCGAAGCAGATCCTCGTTTTCCCGCATTTCCGCCATCATCCTGGGGAAAATGTCGCAGGCCTCCGTCAGGGTTCGCCCCTGCAGCGCCTCCGTCAGGGCCCGGGAGATGGCATAGAGGGAATCCCCGTCCAGATCAGCGCCGATCCGGATCACGCTGTCCCGGATCACGCCCGTATCCGTCACGATCACAACCAGGGCTGAGTCCCTGGAAACCGGGACAAGATGAACCGTTTGAAGCCTGGGCGTCTTTCCCTTTGGCGAAAGCACCACCGCCGTATACTTTGTCAGACTGGAAATCACGCTGGCCGCGTGATCGATTACATCCTCCATCTGGCTGATCCGGCCGTTAAAATGGCTGCTTACGCTTTCCAGCGAGTCGTCCCGGATCCTGCCGGTTTTCATCAGACTGTCCACATACAGCCGATAGGCCTTGGCGGAGGGAATCCTTCCGGCGGAAACATGGGGCTGATCCAGATAACCCAGCTCCTCCAGATCGCTCATCTCATTCCGGATGGTGGCGGAGGAAAGGCCCATGTCGTATTTCTTGCTGATCGTCCGGGAACCCACCGGCACGCCCGTCAGGATGTAGTCATCAATGATGGCCTGCAGAATCCGCATCTTTCGATCGTCCATTTCCATACGCTTTCCTCCTTTCCTTCTTTTGTTAGCACTCAACATGGTCGAGTGCTAACCACATGCATACAATAACACCAACCCCCACCTTTGTCAACACTTTTACCATCTTTTTTTTGAATTTCAGATGAAGATTTGATGAATGTCGGGTGTTTCGAATCCAACAGAAACGCCGCGCGGCGCGCGGCGGAATTGTTTTCGGATGGATTGTTCATAACCCTGTCGTTACATAGCTCTCCGGTCCGGATGATCCTGTTCCCAGATTCACATACAGCACCGCATAGGCGTTTTCCGAATAATAGTAGAGAAAAACGCGTGTATCCGTCCCCGCCGTCCAGCTTCGGCGGCTGGTCAGGCGTTCCGCCGTATAATAGCCCGGGTAAATCTGATCCATTACCCCGATGATCTCCCGGGCTTCCGGTTCAGCGTGATCCCCGTAAACCGAATCCAGCGCGCCGGTCAGATAGGCAAAATCCGCCGCGGAGCCGCCGGACCCGAAATCATAGGTAATCATCTTCAGCTGGTCCCCGTAGAACATGTACATCAGATCCGCCTTGAAGCGGCTGACCTCCACCTGCTCCAGGGGATAGAGAATGGACCACTGCCCGTTGCTCCGCTCAATAAACTGGATCGTTTCCAGCGCCTGAACGGATTGCCGGTTCATGTCCCAGTGAACCCCTCCCCGAAAGCTGAAGGCCGGCGCGGGCGTCGGCGTCGCCTGGGCGGCGAATTGCGGAATCGCCCCGTCCGCCGCGGCCCCGAAGGAGAATAGCATAACGGCCGCCAGGATCGCCAAAGCTGTCTTTTTCATCCGGCATCCCCGCTTTCGCCGGCGGAAAGAAACCGTCTTCTCCCGCCGTCTGTCTTTGTTTCGCCTTCAAGTATACAAAAGCGGCCGGCAAAGTCAAGCAATAATTCTTTGAACCGTCCGAACCTGGCACGGGGAGAAGCGGTTGCCCGCTCCTCCCCGTGCCTGAAGGATATGTTCTTTTTTGAATCTTCATTCCCCGGCCTGACGGGCGGCGGCATTCTCATCCAGGGTGGATACCTCCGCCGACATATTGTACCGCGTGTATTCGTCCGGCTGGAAAGAAACGTAAACCGGATAGGTGGTGTTCTCCTCCCCAACGGTCCCCAGGGAAGAAATATCCGTGATGGTTCCCTCGTAGCTGATGCCCTGATCCTGGTTCCAGTCCAGCTCCACCTTGACCTTCTGGCCGATCTGGAGGTCCTTCAGATCCCCTTCCGCCACGTTGGCGGAAACGCGCACCGCGTTTTTCGGATAAATGACCGCAATGACCGTATCCTCGGTTACGGCGGCACCCTGCTCCACATTCAGCGTGCTGATGACACCATCCACTCCGGCCTTGATTTCGGTTCCTGTAGCCTTCAGATTGTCATAACCGCCGGTGACTGTCTCGAAAAGCAGCTGCCCGCGTTTGACCTGGTCCCCCGGCTGAACGGCGTAGGACACGATGGTGCCGGTTCCGCTCACGGCGATGGGGGCCACTCGGGCAATGGTGCCCTGCCCGATCCGGCTGGCGTTCGTGTTGTTCTCCGTCCGGAAGATGTAAACTTTGTCGCCGACATAGAAGTCGCCGGAGGTAACCCGGATCGTGTAATCGCTCTCTGTGACGGCGGTCACGGTACCGACGCCCTTGTCTTTGGTATGATTCCGGCTGGTCAGATAAAGGGTTTCCCCCGAATGAACAAGGTAATTATCCTTTGCATCGTAGGCCTTGCTGCTCGAGCCGGTCACGGTAAATACGGTTTCCCCTTCCAGATACAGGACCGCGCCATAATCCGCGGCGACTGTTTCCGCGTCGTCGCCGGGCTGACCGAAAACCGAGGTCACGGTGCCATCCTCCGGCGCGTAGACCTTGGTGGTTTTGATGCGGGCGATGACGCTGTCCGCGGTCACACTGTCCCCCGCTTTCACCGGAACCACCTCCGCGATGCCGCCAATGGGAGAATAGACCTCCACCGTTTCGCTGGCTTCCACCGTTCCGCTGAAGGAGATCGTTTCCGCCACAGCGGCCGAAGCCGCCAGACACAGGATCATCATCAGAGCTGCCATCTTCCTTTTCATGGGGTTCCCTCCTCTTGTTCGTCTCTTCTGTCGTTTACGCATACATCTTTCCGGGAGCGTTTCCGGGTTCTTTTCGTTGCTTACATGGATCGCAGGGCGTCAATGGGGTTCAGCCGGCTGGCCTTTCTCGCGGGGGCCCATCCGAAAATAATACCGATGGCCGCGGAAAAGCCAAATCCCAGCAGGATCGCGTCCATGCTGACCCGGAAGGTGGTGCCGATCACGTTGCTCAGAATCAGACTCAGCACCAGGCCCAAGATGATCCCCAGCAATCCGCCGATGGCACTCAGAAGGAAGCTTTCGATCAAAAACTGCAGCTGAATCTGCCACGGCATGGCGCCCAGCGCTTTCTTCAGTCCGATTTCCATCGTTCGCTCGGTGACCGTTGTCAGCATCATGTTCATGATCCCGATTCCGCCGACCAGCAGCGCGATGGAGGCAATACCCGCCAGCAGCGTCGCCATCATGCCCATCATGGTCTCCATGGTGTCTTCAATGGCGTCCATGGTGGTAATGGTGTAGCAGTCCTCCTCGTAGGAGAACATGGCATCCATCGCCGTCTCGACCGCAGCGGAGGCCTTTTCGCTGGTGACGCCGTCGGCCATGTAGACGGTAAAGTTGGTGATCTCGTTGGCGTTGCTCATCTTCAGCGCGGTCGTATAGGGGATCAGCAGATTCGGCGTCCCGGTGATCAGCGTTGCGATACTTTCAGCGTTGCTGGCCGAGAAAGTCCCGACCACCAGGAAGGATATTCCGTCGATATACAGATGCTCTCCTATGGGGTCAACGCCGTAAAAGAAATCCTCGATCATTTCGCTGTCCACCAGGCAGACGAAGCTCATATTATTTTCATCGATAAAGTTCAGCGCCCTCCCCCGCGTCACAACATCCGGGTTGCTGAGGAAATAATAGGCGTTTTTGCCGCTGACGGTAATTCTGCTCTCGTAGTTTCCGCCCCGGCTGACACGGGAGGAGAGGATCACCGTCGGAGCCACGCCTTTCACTTCCGGAAGTTTGGCGAGTTCGTCCAGATCCTCTTTTTTCATGCCCGCCTTCAGGTCGCTGCCGGTCACGGAAACCGTCAGGGTTCCCGCCCCCATGCTCTGGAAGCTGTCGGAGATGGAGCCGGTAACGCCGTTGACCGTGGTAATCAGGGTAATGACCGCCATCACGCCGATCAGGATGCCCAGTACCGTCAGAAAGGACCGAACCTTCGCTCCGCGGATATTGCTCAGGCTCATCCGGAAGCATTCCCCGATCATTACCAGGGTTCCCCTGAAACTGTTACGCATCGGAGGTTTCGCCTCCTTCCGTCAGGACGCCGTCAATGATATGGACCACCCTCCGGGCGTTGGCTGCAATGTTCATATCATGGGTGATCATGATGATGGTCCGGCCTTCCTCATTCAGTTCCCGGAACAGGCCCATAATCTGTCGGCCTGTTTTCTGGTCCAGCGCTCCGGTGGGCTCATCGGCCAGAAGGATGGATGGATTGGTAACCAGCGCCCGGGCGATGGCGACGCGCTGCTGCTGGCCGCCGCTGAGCTGGTTGGGATAATGGCTCATTCGGTCGGAAAGTCCGACCCTCTTCAGCATTTCCCTGGCCCGCCGGTTTCGCTCCCGCTGGCTGTATCCGGCATAAATCAGCGGAAGTTCCACGTTTTTCAGCGCATCCAGTCGAGGCAGCAGCTGGGAATTCTGAAACACGAAACCCACGTCCCTGGAGCGGATTTCCGCCAGTTCGCTCTCTGTCTGGTCTTCAATCAGCCGGTCCCGCAGAATGTATGTGCCGGAGGATGCCGTATCGAGACATCCGATAATGTTCATCAGGGTGCTCTTTCCGCTGCCGCTGGGGCCAAGGACGGAAAGGTATTCCCCTTCCCGAATTTCCAGATTCACGTCGTGGAGCACGTGTACCTCTTCGTCACCCATGGGGTAGTATTTGTTGATATTCTCCATCCGGAAAAACGTGCTGCCCATTATCGACCACCACCGTTGCTTCCGCCGTTGTTGTTCCTGCTGGGCGCCTGATTGCTGTCCCGGTTCCAGTTGCGATCTCCGCCGGGCATCTGCCGGTTGTTGAACTGACGCTGGCTGAACATGCTGCTGAAGAGATTGGTCAGGGAATCCTCCTTCGCCTTCGTGACCGCGTAGACGGTTTCGCCTGAGGCCAACCCGGATTTGATTTCCACGTAATTGCCGTTGCTGACGCCGACCTCCACCGTCACTTCCTCGAGCTCATCCCCTTCGCCCGTCTTTTTATAAACGAAGGCCTGGTTTTCCATGGTAAAGGACAGGGCGTCCGCCTTCAGAATGACAACGTCCTTGGCCTCTTCCTGGGGAATGGTCACCGTTACCTGCATGCCCGGATAGATGCCGCCGTCCGCGATGTCCAAATACGCCGTTGCTGTGTAATAGGCCACATTTCCCGTAGAGGAGGAAATGTAGTTGATCTTTGAAACCGTGGATTCGAAGGTTCTCTCGGTGGCGGTGGCGGTAATAGAGCACGTTTCTCCTACGTGAACGTCCGAAATATCGTATTCGTCCACCCGAAAGGAAACCTCCATATGCTCGAAATCAGCGATCTCGATCAGCGTGTCCCCTGCGGACACCTCATCCCCGACCTCAACGCTGACCATATTCACCGTTCCGTTAAACCCGGCCGTTACCGTGGTTCCGTTGCTCAGTCGAACGAGCCGGTCGTCCTTCTTCACCGCGTCACCGTTGTGAACATATACATTCCGAACCGTCGCGTCCGAAGACGCGGTATAGGCGGCGCTGTCCCGAAGGGCGACGGAGCCGGTAAAGCTCAGGGAATTGGAGATGGTTCCCGTGGTGGCCGTGTATTCGTCATAGGTCACGGTGTACTGATCCCGCAGTTTAGCCCACGTATAGACACCGATGCCGCCCACAATCAGCACAACCAGCAGAAAGAGGATCATTTTTCGAAAAATACGTTTCTTTTTCTTGGGGGGCTTTCTGACCCCGTTCTTGGTTTCGCTCATCCGGAATACGCTCCTCTCGTGAATCGTCGTCACGGGACGATTCTATCAGTCTTCTTTGAACAGAAAGCCCCTGAACCTGTGAAGATTATGTGAAAAAGCCCTTTCCGCGAAGGAAAGGGTTGCTTGTCAGGTTTTGTCTTTCGCCCGGATCATCAGACCCAGCACAATGGGCACCGCGATCACCAGGATAAAGGCCGCGTAAAGCAATATCTTATTGATCATCGTCCGATCCAGAGCAAACTCGATGCCTACGCCGAGCGCTGCGGCGATGGGGACGCTGAGGATTCCGGCCGTTTTCAGTCCGCCGGGGCAGGCTCTTCCCGCGCGGACCGCGGCGGCGATGATGCCGGCCTCGATCAGAACCGCGGCGAGGATCTGCTGGAATTTCACAAAGCTCCAGCTCATGAACCAGTCATACCGCAGGCTTTCCAGTATGACCGCCGCTCCCCCGTAAAGCAGCAGAAAGGCGATGGCCGTATTGCCATCCCTGCGGCTTCGGATCATGTCGATGATCATGATCGCAAAAAGTACACACATCACGATCGCGCAAAGCCGCCATGTGGCCAGATTCGCCGTTCCGTAGGCATCCCGGACCGCGAGAAAGGAATGATCCAGCAGCCCCGTTTCCAGCTCCCGGCTCAGGTTAAATTCCGGAATGCAGCCCTCCCCGATCCGCTCCAGGGCCATAAAGGCGGGCAGGCCGCAAACCGCCAGATCCAGCAGGAGACCTGTATTTTGCCGCGTCAGCCTGGCGCTGATCAGCCCGGCCAGTAAAACGCCGCCGATCAGCCCCATCATGCTCCAGCCGCCGCCGGAAATCCGAAACCACTCGGAAACCGGCGTCCAGAAGCCATGATCCCAGTAGCTGAGAGAGCAGTACAGCACTCTGGAGCAAATCCCGCCCAGCAAAAAGCTGGTCAACACCAGCAGCGGCGCCGTCCCCTTCTCGCATCTTCTTGCCCAGCTGAGAAAGCCGATCACAAGCGCGAAAGCCAGCATGCCCATGGCCACAAAGAAGCCGTAACGGTAAACCTCGATTCCCATCAGGGAAATCTTTTCCGCCTCGTCCCACAGTTTCATTATTTCCAGTTCTCCTCCGGCACCGCCGTCGCGAAATAGATAATATCGCTCTGAGAACGCTGGGCGGCGTTGGGGGCTCCCTTATACAACGTCTCTCCGAAGACCAGCTCTGTGGAATTTCCGCCGTCCAGGTTGAAGGCCTGCTGGCATCCAAGCCCCGCCATGAAATCAGCCAGCTGCTGATGGGTCACGCCGGCGGATTCACCGCGCCCCTCCGCGATGACCATCACATAGCTCAGGGGCCCCATCTGGCCGATGGCGGTACGCGGCTCGGGCCGGTTGGTGTTGTAGCCGTATTCCTCGCTGGTCTGCTGCTTTTCGCCGTTGACCACCAGCGCGGGGCCAAAGGTAAAGGCGTTGATGATCCGATGCTCCGCCGTATAGGAAGCAAGCTCTTCCTTCATCCACTCGGCGTATTTTTTCGAAGTCATTTCAGGGTTCGCCAGGATAAAATGGAAATCCCCTTCTTCGTTAATGATCAGCACGTCTTTGTAACGGTTGCTTTTGGCGCGGATCTCCGTCGTCTGGCGGATTTCATAGGTGGTCTTTTCCGGGTCATTGCTCATATAATCGCTGTTGATGGCAACCACGGCGTGATTCCGCTTCGCGATATCCTGAACATGGTAGGTTTTTTTCCCTTTGGGCTTTTCCGGGTTCGCCACCGCGGTTCGCAGCTGGGTCGGGCTCTGAACGGTAACCCATGCGATATGCCAGGTCACCCCGTTTTCCTCCCTGTGCTCCATCCGGACCTGGATGCTCTCATCCTCGTAGCTGTCCGCCGCGAAGCCTGCCGGGTTCGCTTCCGGCGGCACTGTAAAATCCCAGGGCAGCGCGTAAGCAGCCCCGCTCTTCTTCTCGGTCTCCTCATCCTCCAGCAGTTCTTCCTCGACGACCTCTTTTTCCGCGCAGGCGGAGGGGACGAGGAACCGGAGCAGCATGCTCTCGCTGCCGATTTCTTCTGTCTCTTCCTCCCGGCCCAGGTCTTCCGTCTCCTCCTGCAGCCTGTCCGCCACTTCATCCAGCATCCTCGGGGAAGAAACAAGCACTGGCGCGGCCAGGATCAGCGCCGCGCAGCATACCCAAAGAATGATTCTGACTGACTGTTTCATTTTATCCCGCCTCGTTTCGTTATTCTTCCGTCCGGCCGTCATCTTCCAGCTGGGCATTGGCGATTTCAATCAGCTTTTCAGCCAGCTCCTCATCCTCCACAGGGATGAACTCCTCGCCTTCCTCGCCGTTCTCATCGGGGCTGGTCTCAATCCTGCAGACGATATTGCCGTTGTCCACGATCTCGTCCTTTTCGGTGTCGTACTCGCTCAGAACCGCGTACTCATCTCCGTTGTAAAAGAAATAATCCTCCACGAGGAAGGTGACCTCCTGGCCGTCCTCGGTTTCGAAAACGATCAGATCATCTTCCATTTCATCGTTTTCGCTGTTCAGGGGATTCCTGTTGTTTTCGCTCATGGTCTTCGTCTCCTTTCAAAATCTCCGGGTTATTATATCCGCTTCCCCCGCTCTTGACAAGCGTGGCTTTCCGTTCTATGATTCCGCTGGTTCTTTCCGCCGCAGCTTCGTGCGCGAGCCGTCGGGATGCTGGATCACCGTGTTGTCCAAAATCTGGCGCAGGTTTTCCCGAAAGCCCGTAATGTATTCCTTTCGGAGGGCCTCGTGTTCCTCCTGCTCCTCCTGCGTGATGCTTCCTTCCTTTTTCTTTCTGGCCAGCTCGTTGATGCGGTTGATTTTTTCCTTTTCCATGTGATACTCCTTCTGCTTATGAGGTGATTGAATATGATTCAGGGCAAGTGGTTTCCCCAGGGGACGGATCTGGCCGAGCCGCTGTCCGTCCGTCGGGCGGTCTTTGGCCGCGGGGAGGACAGTCTGGACGCGGAAAGTCAAAACGTGATCGTTTATGAGGATGGTGTTCCGGCCGCCGCGGGGCGGCTTTGGTGGAAGGACGGAAGCTTCTGGCTGGGCGATCTCGGCGTGCTATCCGAAAAGCGGGGCCGTCGTCTGGGCGATCTGGTGCTGCGTCTCCTGCTTTTTAAGGCCCAGAGCCATTTCGCGCGGGAGATCCGGCTGCGCTGTCCGGAATCGGTTTCCGGTTTCTTTGCCCGCCTGGGCTTTCAGGAGGCCCATCGCGGGGAAGAGGATGTAGAAATGGTTCTGCCCGGAGACCGGATCCAATTGGACGCCTGCAAAAGCTGTCGGAAGGCCGAATGCCCCAACCGAAGCGCCCCCGCGGAAATCTGACGAAGCACGAAAGCCATCCCAAAGCCCCTCCGGGGGTTTTTTTATGTGTTTCTTTTCCTGCCAGCCCTTCCCAGCAGCAGCACCGCCAGGGCTTCCGTCCCTGCGGCCAGGGACATCACAAACAGCTCCGCCGCCTCATTTCTCAGCGGAAGAACCCCCTTTCGGATCAGCATGAGCAGGGCCGCGGCGGAAAGAAAGAGAATCGGACAAACCCAGACGGTCGTCCGGTTTTCTGGCCGCTTGGCTGCCCGAAGGGTCCACGCGATCGCCACGGCCGCCATGGACAGAGGCGCCAGCCAGATGAAAAGCGGTTCATCTCCGGAAAGGGCGACAGGGTTTGCTCGAAAGCCCTCTGTGACCTGTCTGACCGCTCCCCACAGCACCGCGGAGGTTCCCATCAGATCCCCCATGTCCGGCAGCGTTTCCTTCCGGATCCCCAGCCAGACCAGAACCGCCGCAAAAAGCAGGATCGCAAGCACTGCCTCTGTCCGGCAGGGCAAAAACCTTCCCTCTCCGGTCAGTCCGCCGATCGCCGGCCAGCCCCGGGGAAGAAGCTTTCCCTCTCCCAGGGGCGTCATTTGCTCAAAAACCTTCCAAAAGCCAGTCGCGGGCAGCAGGCCAAACCCCAAGCCATCCAGTGTTCGCCGGAAGCTTTGTCCCGCGGGGTCGCGTCTTCCCCGGCTTCCGATCCACCCGCCCGCGAAGAGCAGGAGCACCAGAAGGCTCAGGCCGGCACCGGCGCCGATCACAGAGAACCGGAGTCCGCCAAAAAATGCCAGGGCATCCCCGGTTTCCGGAAAGAAGCTGTTGCTGAAAAGCAGCGCGGCTCCAGCGGCCAGCATGACTCCCAGCGCCGCCTGCAGCACTTTTTTGTGTCCGCTCATCTCGTTTGATCCTCATTTCCGGCGGGCGTCTCCCGGAAGACCCAGCGCTGCTGGAGGTAGAAATTCACAAAGTAAAGCACTGTATCTACCAGAAGCTTGGCCAGCCATGCGGCCATACCGAGCCGCACAAGCCCCTGAACCAGCAGATTGGAAGCGGTGATGGCCGCCAGCGCCAGCACAAAATAGCGGATCGCCGCGCCCCTGGCTCCATTTTTCACCCGGAAGACCAGATTCTTGTTCAGCAGGAAATTGACCACGGCGGAAACCGCCCGGGCAATATAGCCGCTGGTCATGATGGCGGCGTCTCCGGTGAAACCCGCCAGGGGCAGCAGCCATTCCCGCAGCGCCGCCGCCAGTCCCTGATCCAGCGCTGTGCAGAACAGGGAGGCGCCTACGTATCGGAAAAAGCTTCCCAGAATCACCTTATAAATCCGCCATGAATCCCGGATTGGATGGAAATGGGTCCCTTCGTTATCATTTTCATAAACCGTCTCGATCGGAACCGGGATCATCTCCAGCCCTTCCCGGGCGCACCGGATCAGGACGTTCATCTCATATTCGTAGCGTTCGCCCTCTACCCCGATCATAAAGTCCAGATCTTCCCGGCGGAAAGCGCGAAGGCCCGTCTGGGTGTCGGGAAGCCAGACGCCGTGGCAGAGCCTGAAAACTACGGAAGTGCATTTGTTCCCGAAACGGGATTTGGGCGGAACATGGGGCAGATTAAAATCCCTGCTGCCCAGATACAGCGCGCGTTTTCCCTTTTCCAGCTCCTCCGCCAGGCGGATGCAGTCCTTCACCGTATGCTGCCCGTCCGCGTCGGCGGTAATGACGCCGCTGATCTCCGGGAGATGTTCCCGGATCCATTGATACCCGGTTTTCAGGGCCACGCCCTTTCCCCGGTTCACCTCATGATGCAGCACCTGGATCCGGTCGTCCATCCGGGCAATCCGGTCAAAAATCTCCTGGCTGGGAGCGCCGGAACCATCATCCACGATCACAAGATGGCCAAAACCGCTGTCCGCCAGTGTCTGAACATAGCGGGGCAGCCTTTCATCCGGCTCCAGGGACGGAATCAGGATGACCGCGTCCTGCAGTGCCTTATTCGCTTCCATGCCGCCCTCCTTCTTTCTCACAGGCAGTTCTTTCTGTTTTCCCGACCTTTTTCCGCTCCAGAGAAAGCAGATAGCCTTCCAGGTCGTCAAAGGGATCGAGCGGAGCATCCTTCCGCAGATAGAGCGGATGATGCGGGTGTCCCGCGCGGCTTCTGGCGCCCGCGGTCACCCACACGGCGCCCGCTTCCTGCCCCGCGGCGGCCATGTCCCGAACGCACCCGGGCAGATAGGAGCGTTTTTCGATCACCGCGCCCCACGCGGCCCAGAGCACCGGCGCCGCGCCGCTCCGGGCCAGCATCCACCGGAAAGCTTTCATGTTCTCCTCGTGGAGGCGGGGATTCATTTCTCTGTCCATGTCCTCCGGACGGGTGGCCCGCTGCGCGTAAACATTAAACATGATAAAGCTGTCAAAGCCGTTATGCAGAGCGATCCGCTCGGCGCTCTTCAGGGTGTTGTCCAGCCGCCCGGGTACCGCCGTGGAAGGATTGACCCCGATGCAGATCAGCGGTTTTTCCCCCCGGGTCCCGAGAATATAGCGGTATTCATCGTAATGATCCGGCACATAGATCCATTCCTCCCGGTTATAGCCTTCGTTCGTCGGCTTCAGCGCTTCCTCAAAGGACAGAATCCGAATCCCTGCCGTATCCTGAACGGGCACGTGTCTCATTTTTCTTTCAGCGGGCGGATCAGAATCAGGGGCGTCAGCTCATCCCCCTGTCCGGATGGATTATCGGCCATCGCGTCCTGTATTTCTTCGTCCGTCAGCGGAAAATCATCACATTTCCCAAGCTGATTCTGTTCCAGATCGTTGGCGTCCATCAGCACCACCGGGATTCCCGTATCCTTTTCCAGCTGGTTGCAAAGCTCCACGGGGTTCGGCGGATTAATCAGCGCCATCTGCTTGTACCTGTCGAAGCTGGAGCGGAAATAAAACCCGTCAATGCCGCCGACTCCCTGCCCGCAGATCTTGTAAAACAGCCCGTGAACGCCGAAAGGACGGGTCACCGCGCTGACAAACGCGGCCAGGAGCACCCTGGGCAGTCCGCACATGTCGATCACCAGCTGGAGCTTGTAGGGCTCGTGCATACCGACGCCGGTGGTATTGATTCCGGCAAACTTCCAAAGATGATTCGCCCAGAACCCGGGTTTGACTTCCTCCCGTGTTTTGACGTTTTTCGTGCACATGGCCATGACCTTTGCGCCAAAGGAAAGCAGGTCACCCTTTTCATACAGCGGCATCACGTATTTCCGAACCAGCTCCGCCTGATCCTCCCCCACTTCGACAAAATGGGTCTGGATGGCAAACCGGTCATATTTCCGACCGTTCCTCCCGGTCAGCGTGCCCCGGTCAAAGTATACGATGCCGTTTTTCTCGCGCCTTTGTTCTTCCAGATTGCGGGATGGAATAATGCCCATAATCCTACCTCCCAAGCGGTAAATCGCAGTGATTATACGCTCTTTCCCCTGAATCGTCAAATCATCGCCGGCGGGAAACGCTTATCCTTCCGGGACCCGGTATACCGTGGCCTCGCTGTTTTCGAACACTGTGGGATATGCCCTGCGCAGCGCCGGCTCATCCACCGCGTATTCACTTCGTTCATAAGAGGAAACGTAGATGTAATCCACGCCGTATTTGGTCAGGATTTCCGGATAGGCCTCCGGATCCTCATAGAAGAGCATGATGTCGATTTTTCGTTCGTCGGTATCGAACCCATGCCAGTACAGCCACAGATCCGGGCCGCAGACAACGGTGCGCCCGCCCAGGGCGCACACGGGATTGAGGTGCTGTGTGCCCGTCAGGAAAACCGCGTCCCGTTCCGTATGATCCCGGGCAAACGCGCCGGCGGCCGCAGCCTCCGGCCCGAAGGCCTGATAGCTGGAAACGCATTCCCGCGCGATGGTCAGGACCGGGCTGAGGAAACAGATCAGCGCCGCGGCCGCGGCCATCGCTCCCCGGGCCCGCAGCCCTTTGAGGCGGCGCCAGATCATGGACGCCCAGTTGCTGACAATCATGCATCCCATCAGCCAGGCCAGGTAAAGGAGCTTATTGTTGTCATACTCATTGGGCTGAAAGCGGATCAGCTCCGCCGCCAGGATAATCGGCAGCATGGCGCTGAAAATCCTCCGCTGCTTCCTGTCCCGCTCGATCAGGGCAAAGAGCATCGCAAGGAAGGGAAGCCCGATATTCTTGATGTAGAACCAGAGATAAAAATCGCGCATTCCCCGGCCGGAGGGATTATTGACCCAATTGAACTGGAAGGAAAGGAAGCTGTGCCCCTGCCCGCGCTGGAAAGCCTGGGCAAAGGTAAAGCCGATCAGCTGGGGAATGGCCAGCGCCGCGGCCAGGGCGCCGTAAACCGCGTATCGTCCGAGAATCTCCCCTCTGCTTCGCCCGTGTTCCCGGTCGCCGTGAATCAGGTCGTACGCCATGACCCCCAGGGAGCTCAGCCCCAGGGCCAGAAAGCTGTGGGTATGAATCAGGGGAAGCGCGCCCGCCCAGAAGCCCAGCAGGATTTCTCCCCGCCACCCGGTCTCCGGGTCCCGCCTGTCGGGCCGGAAGACGGTTTCCAGCAGATAAAAGCAGGGAATCACCATGCACCATCCGCCCAGCAGCGTCCTTTGGGGAATCATCAGGTCGCAGATCACATTGCTCCATCGAAGGTTATTGGGTTCCGGCTGATTTGTTGGCGTTTTGTAAAAACCTTCCATGATCGTCCGCAGCCGTCCGAGCACTTTCAGCCGGCCCTGGCTGTCAAATCCCGCCGCCTGATCAAAATCATAAAGGAAGCCCAATCCCCCGTTCAGAAAAAAGAGCAGCGCGGCCAAAAGAACCGTTCTTTTCCCGACGGTCATCTCCCGCCCCAGAATCATCACGCCCATCAGACACAGGATCATCATCCAGGTTCCCGGAAGAATGACCGCCGCCTGCAGGCTGCATCCCATCATATAAAAGGTCGAACTGAGGGAGTCGGACAGGAATGGATAGCTGAGTCTGTGTCCTGGATAGAAGGGGTAATCCGCGGGGAAGCGCTTCCCCACCAGCCCTGTAATAAAGCTCAGATGCATGGGCAAATCCCCGTATGTGCTCTGGCCTACGTACAGCGCGCCCTCCGCGTCCGGGCGAAGGGTATGGGTGTACTGAAGATAGCCGCCAAGCAGAGCAAAGGGGACACCAAGAAGCAGCATCTGTTTCAGCAGAGCGGATTCCTCCCCATCCCAGGGGCGGAGAGGCCTCCGGTCTCTCGCGAAATAAAGGACGGCGGTCAGCGCCGCCCCCGTTCCCAGGGCCAGAGCGTGCGCCGCGGCGCCAAAGGAAAAGGCGAAGGCGAACAACGCGGGCAGCGTCATTTCCTCCAGCAGCCCGAG
This sequence comes from uncultured Clostridia bacterium, assembly GCA_946613955.1. The sequence continues at coordinate 41,434 of CAMOGC010000001.1, read as the reverse complement.
ACAAAGCCCCAGCCAAAGCCGATCCAGCGGGCGCCGGCGGGGCAGCAAAAAGCGGGCGCCGGTCACCCCCAGCGCCTCGAAGGCAAGCAAATAACCCAGCGAAAGCAGTATTCCCGTCATTCCAGTTCCTCCGCGATCTCCATCAGCCGGCGCATCCGATGGTTAACGGCGCCTTTGCTGACGGGCGGCTGAAGCCTTTCCCCGATTTCCGCCAGGGACAGCTCGGGGTTTTCCATCCGAATACGCGCCGTTTCCCGCAAGGCCGGCGGAAGCGTAAACAGTCCCAGCCGCAGAGAAATATTTCGGCAGGCGGACGCCTGCCTCTCCGCCGCGTCGAGCATCCGCTCGCTGTTATGCTCATCGCAGTTGGCCGCCCGGGCCGCTGAAAGGCGCAGCTGCTTTTGAATACGGGTGTTTTCCATCCGCAGCACGCTGCCTCCCGCCCCCATCATCGCAAGCACGTCCACGATCTGCTGGGCACCCTTCAGATAGACGACCCGGCGGCTTTTCCGGATATATTCATGATAGGGCAGTCCGCTTTTTTCCAGAAGCCTCCGCAGGGTTTCCGGCAAGCGTTCGTCCTCGGCGCTCCATTCCAGATGATAGGCCTTTTCCGGGCTGCTGACGGTTCCCGCCCCCAGAAAGGCTCCTCGCAGAAAAGCCCTTCGGCAGCACTGGCGGGTCATGGGATGCCGGGGAACCGTCCTCTTCAGCGTCAGGCCCCCGTCCGCCTCCGGCTCCGCCATATGCAGCGCCGCCAGCAGGGTCCGGGAATCCTCCTCGCCCAGCGTCAGCACCCACGTGCGTTGCCCGCCCAACCGGGAAGAAAGGGTATAGTGAAGGGTGGGGCTGACCTCCAGGCGTTTTCGAAGAAGCTGAAAAAGACGGCGTGCGGTTCCGGTATGTTCCAGGCGCCAGCTGACCGCGATTCGCCCGCCTCCCCGCAGGGAAAGATGCCCGGATGTCTGGGTCAGGGCGCCGATTTCGCTGAGCATACAGCAGCTTTTCCCCATGGGCTGCCGAACCAGCTCCGCCCGGACGCTTTCCGCAAAGCTCTGAACCTCGTCCCGCGCCATCTTATCCTTCCTCAATGGGCGTGGTCCAGCGGGCCTGTTCCAGGTGCAGATCCCGGTGGCTGATTTCGGTGGGAACGCCCTGTTCCCGCAGCCAGGAACCGATCGCCTCCGCGATGGCAACGGATCGGTGAGCGCCGCCGGTACAGCCCACGCCGATAACCAGCCTCTGTTTTCCCTCGTCATGATAATGGGGAATCAGAAAAGCCAGCATTTCCTGCCATCGGGCCATGAATTCTTTCGTAACCGGATTTTCCATTACGAAGGAGCGAACATCCTCATCCATCCCGCTGTGCTCCCGCAGCTCCTCAATATAGAAGGGATTGGGCAGGAAGCGGACGTCCACCACCAGATCCGCCTGCCTGGGAAGGCCTCTTTTGAAGCCGAAGCTCATGACCTCCGCCCGGAGAACGGCGGCGTTTTCATCCGTCAGCTCTCCCAGCGTTTTTTTCAGCAGGCCGGCCATGGCCCTCGCCCGCAGTCCTGTGGTATCCACGACGAAATTGGCCGTCTCCCGCAGGGGCTGCAGCCGGGTTCGCTCCTCCGTGATCGCCTCCATCAGCGTCAGACCTTCCTGGGTCAGCGGATGATCCCGGCGGCTTTCCTTATAGCGATTCAGAAGCGTCTCGTCGCTGGCTTCCATGAAAATGATATCGATCCGGTTGCCCATCTTTCGCAGGTCGGCGATCAGCCGGGCCACGGCATCGGCATCAAAAAACTCTCCGCTGCGAACGTCGACGCCGATGGCGACGGTAGTCTGCCGAAGAGGCGTTGTGTTAAAGGCCTCGACCAGCTTTGGAATCATCATGGGCGGAATATTGTCTACGCAGAAGCAGCCCCGATCCTCCAGATAATGGACGCAGGCGGTTTTTCCGGCGCCGCTCTGACCCGTAACGATCAAATATCTCATTATTCTTCTCCAATAATCCTGATTTCAGGCTCCAGGGAAACACCGGTGCGCTCCGCGACAATCCGCTGAACCGTCCGGATGAGTTCGAGAAAATCCTTTGCCGTTCCTCCGTCGCTGATCAGAAAGCCCGCGTGTTTCGTGCTCACCATGGCGCCGCCGATCCTGTATCCCTTCAGGCCGCACTGGTCGATCAGCGCCGCGGCGAAAGCTCCCTCCGGTCTCTTAAAGGTACTTCCGGCGCTGTGGGCATCCAGGGGCTGTTTCTCGGCGCGCTGCCGGTTCAGTTCCCCCATCTTTGCGCGGATCGCTTCCGGAATCCCCGGGGTCAGCTCAAAAACAACTTCCGTGACCGTCATTCCGATCTCCGGAATGGCGGATCGCCGGTAGCCAAAGGCCAGCTGCTCCCGGTTCAGAGTGAGGAATTGCCCGCCGGGAAGCACGCCCGTTACCGAGGAAATCACCTGTGCCATCTCTCCTCCGTAGGCTCCGGCGTTCATAACGGCCCCGCCTCCGACCGTTCCGGGAATGCCGGAGGCAAATTCCAGCCCCGTCAATCCCCGATCCGCCGCCTCGGCCGCGACGGCCGACATCATGGCGCCCGCCTGGGCCCGAAGAACGTTCCCTTCCGTCCGAATCCGGTTCATGCCGCGGCCCATTCGGATGACAAGTCCCCGTATCCCACCGTCGAGCACCAGCAGGTTGCTTCCATGACCGATCACCGTAACCGGAAGCCGGTTTTTTTCTGCCTCGCGGAAAAGCCCGGCCACATCCTCGGCCGAAGCGGGAAGCGCCAGCCAGTCCACGGGGCCTCCCAGCTTCAGGGTGGTATAGTCCCTCATCTCCGCTCCGGGGATGATCTGGTATCCTTCAAACAAAACCCGCCTTCCTCCTTTCCTTTCCAGGGGCCGGCCTTTCGCCCCCGCGATCGGACACCCATGGCCTTGTTTGCTCCCTTCCCCGCCTTCGCGGACGGAAGTGTTCCCGGCCATTCGTTTTCCTGACGTTTATTATACAGGAAATATGTCCGCGCCACAAGAAACAGACGCAAAAAAACGCCCCCTGCAGGAGCGTTTTATGCCGACAGCCCGACCGCGCCTCAGCGCACGATCAGCATCAGCAGGCTCAACACGACAAACGCGCCGGCGGCAATCTTCGTTCCCAGCGCCAGGCGGGCTTCCATGGTTTTGGCCTTGGATTTGCTGAAATAGCTCTCAGAACCGGAGCGGCCGGACAGAGCGCCGATCCCGTCGTCGTCAGAGCTTTGCATCAGCACGGTCACAATCATGAAAAGCGCGTCGATAATCAGCAGGATGGAAAGAACCGTAGCCATAAAGCATAACCTCCTCATCAATGAGCGGAAACCAGTTTACCATACCGTTCCGGAAAAAGCAAGATGATTTTTTCGTTCAGGACAAGAACCAGAAGCGAAAGGGAAGGTCAAATCCTCCTGATTTCACGTGGTCTGATTCTGTTTTTGCGCGGACAGGGCTTCCAGGCAGTTTTCCATGCTGCGCTCGATATGGTGTTTCATCAGCTCCGTCAGCTTTTCCAGGTTTTTCTGCTCCACATAGTCGACCAGCAGATGATGCTCCTCATGCGCCGCGGGCCGGCGGTTTTCCTGCCGGATGGCCATCGCGGAAAAACGGCGGATGTATTCATCCTGCCCTTCGATCACCCGAAGAATGCGTTTCTGGCCGCTGATGGAGGTAAGCCGGGAATGGAATTCCCTGGCCAGCGGGCTCAGCCCCTCCACATCGTCCACCGCCTGGAGCCGGTCCATCTCCGCCAGCTTTTTCCGAAGATCCTCGATGTCCTCCGGCGTGGCGTTTTCAATAATGGAAGGCAGCGTCAGCATTTCCAGAGCGTTCCGGATGGTATAAATCTCGCGGACATCCTCGATGGTAAAGGCCCGAACCACGACGCCGCGGCGCATAACGTATTCTACCAGACCGTCCCGTTCCAGCTTCCGGAGCGCTTCCCGCAGAGGCGTTCTGGAAATATGCAGCCGATCCGCATAATCCGTTTCCACGATCCTCTCTCCCGCCGGAATTTCTCCGGTAATGATCGCCTTTTTCAGCACTTCGTAGGCGATTTCCCGGATCGGACGGCTTTCCATCATCGGCTGAAAAGTTAAGGACATTGCCCACACGCCTCCTCAGAAAACAGCCTCGCGGCTGAATTCTTTCTGCATTTCGGATACAAAGTACACCCAAAATACTATCCTGTCAAGTATGGACGCAAAACATTCTCGGATTGTACATTTCGAAAGCGACCCCTTTTTCTCATCCTCGGGACGGGTCTTGACCGGTTCGGAGCCCTTTGTATATAATGAGGTTATCATCTTTTCGACTTTTTGACGAAAGGCGGCCGAATGAGCTACATCGAGTTTGAAAACGTCTGCAAGGATTACGGAAGCGGGGACAATGTGGTTCACGCCGCGGATCATGTTTCCTTCGGCATAGAGCAGGGGGAGCTCTGCGTGGTGCTGGGGCCCAGCGGCGCCGGAAAAACGACGGTGCTGAATTTGCTGGGCGGCATGGACAGTGCGACCTCCGGCCGTATTTCCGTGGGTGGAAAGGAAATTACCGGTATGGTCCCCTCCCAGCTGACGGAGTACCGGCGGCTGGATGTGGGGTTTGTCTTCCAGTTTTATAATCTGATGCCCAACCTGACGGCGCTCGAAAACGTGGAGCTCGCCCAGCAGGTCTGCCCGAAAGCCCTGCGGCCCCGGGATGTGCTGGAGCAGGTCGGTCTGGCGGATCGGCTGAACAATTTCCCCGCCCAGCTCTCCGGCGGGGAGCAGCAGCGGGTCTCGATCGCCCGCGCCCTTTGCAAAAATCCGGCGCTCCTGCTGTGCGACGAGCCGACCGGAGCCCTGGACTCCCGGACCGGTGAGCAGGTGCTCTCCCTTCTGACCCATGTCAGCCGCACTTTTCATACCACCGTGGTCATCATTACCCATAATGCCTCTATCGCCCAGCTGGGGAACCGGGTCATCCGTATGCGTAACGGAAGCGTCTGGCAGGTGGAAATGAATGACTCGCCCGCCGACGCGGAGAGCATCACATGGTAAGGGAAAACCGGCGTGTCTCCGCGCTCACCAGAAAGCTCCTCCGGGATTTCCGCCAGAACGGAACCCAGTTTCTGGCCATGCTGCTCCTCTGCTTTCTGGGAACGTGGGTTTTTGCCGGATTGGACGCCAACTGGCGAATGGAGCAGCTGACCTTCGATTCCTGGATTGAGGAAGGCCGCCTGGCGGATTTCTGGGTGCGGAGCACGTCCTTTTCCCGGCAGGACATTGCCCGCATCCGCGCCCTCCCGGAGATTGATCTGGTGCAGGAGCGCATCACCCTGGAGGCGGACGCACCGGATCTCCCGGGGAAGGTCAGCGTCGCCCTCCATGCCTTCCGGGGAGAACCCCGGCTGAATGTTCCCCTGGTGCGTTCCGGGAAAAAACTCTCTGGCGAGGATCCCCGGGGCTGCCTGGTGGAAGAGCAGTTCGCCCAGGCCCAGGGGCTCGTTCCCGGCAGCCGGCTGGAGCTGGAAATCGCCGGCCGTCGCCGCTCCCTGATCGTCCGGGGGACGGTGCTATCCCCGGAATATCTGATTACCGTCAAGGATATGTCCCCGGATCCCTCCACCTTCGGCTTTATCCTCCTGCAGGACAAAGCGCTGGAGGAGATGCCGTACAATGAGCTGATCCTCCGTCTCCGGCCCGGCTCGGATCCAGACGAAGCGGAGGCCGCGATCGAAAGCGTCCTTCCCTCCGCGACCATCATCGTCCGGGAAAAAACCCACTCTTCCACCCTGCAGGCCCGCAATTATGTCAGCCTGTTCCGGAACATGAGCTATCTCTTCCCCGTCCTGGCCTACTTTGTCGCCGCGCTGGTGGTGGTCACAACCCTGGCCCGCATGATGGACACCCAGCGGATCCAGATGGGCACGATGAAGGCTCTGGGCTATCCGGACGGCCGGATCTATCGCCATTATGTAAACTACGCCCTTTGGCCCTCCGCCCTGGGTTCCTTTCTGGGGCTTTTCACGGCCCAGTTCACCCTCCCGCCCATCCTCTGGCGAATGCTGGCGGTCAATATGCGGGTACCCCGGGTGCGGATGGCGCCCATCTCTCCCCTTTCCTGGGGGCTTGCCGTGGCGGAAGTGCTGATGTGCGTTCTGATCTGCGTGCGCCATATCCGCCGCTCCGCCCAGGAGTCCACGGCGGATCTGCTCCGGCCGAAGCCTCCCCGCTCCGGCAGCCGGGTGCCTTTGGATCGGATCGGATGGCTCTGGGGCCGCCTGTCCTTCAATACGAAGATGATCATCCGCAACCTCTTCCGCAACAAGGGGCGGACCCTGATGTCCATGGTCGGTCTGCTGTTTTGCAATATGCTGATCATCTGCTCCTTTGGTCTCCAGGATTCCATTCCCTACTTTGTGCGTCAGCATTTTTTCGAAACCCTCTCCTATGACGTGAGGGCGGACATGATTCCGGAGCGCGCCGGTACCCTGGAAAGCTACCGCGCCCGTCTGGACGCCGCCCGGGTGGACGGGGTCATGGAAATGAGCGTAACCCTGACCACGGAAAAGCGGAAGCGAACCCTGTTGCTGACGGTGCTGCCGGAGGATACGACGCTGCTTCGCCTGGGAAGCGGAGCCTCTGTGCTGGCGCTTCCGGAAGATGGCATCGTGCTGACGGAGAAGATGGCGGATCTGCTGAGCTGCTCGACCGGGGACTGGGTCACCCTGCGCCTGCCGGGCGATGATGAAACGGTCGTTCTTCGGGTGGCCGCCCTGGCCCAGAGCAATATCGGACAGGGGGCTTACATGGGAAAAAAAGCCTGGGAGCGGCTGCATAAAGGCGCTTTCTTCCTGACCGGTCTGCTGATTCAGGACCCCACGCCCTTCTGTCTCAGCCGGCTGGAGGACATGGACGAAGTCAGCGGTCTCAAATATCCGGAAAAGCAGTATCCCCAGGCGCTGCGGATCCTGGATTCCGCATCCGCGGCTTTCAGCATTCTGAGCTTCGTGGCGTTGGGGCTGGCCTTTGTCATCTGCTATAACATGGGGCTCATGAATTTTACGGAGCGCACCCGGGAATACGCGACGCTCAAGGTGCTGGGCTATCATCAGCGGGAGATCCGGGGGCTGATGATGCGGGAAAACAACCTGACCGCTGTTTTCGGCGTCGCCGCGGGCATCCTGCCGGGCATCGGGCTGGTCCGCGTGATTCTGAAGATGTGCGAGTTTGAATCCATGGTTTTCGTCATGCATATTCATCCCCGCACCGTCCTGCTCTCCAGCGCGGTCACCTTTGCCTTCGCCGCGCTGATCGAATGGTTCCTGACCCTGAAGGTTCGGAAAATCGACATGGTGGAAGCGCTGAAAAGCGTTGAATAAGCAAACCGGGGCCTCCGGCTCCCGGAGAAAGGAAAAAAGATGAAAAGATGGACTGCCCTTCTGACCGCGCTCCTGCTCCTGGCCGCTCTGCCCGCCCTGGGGGAGGAAGAACCCATGGAGGCTGTAACGGAGACGGATCTGAGCGGCTATACCGTGGCCAACGGCTCCGTATCCTATGCGGACTATGTGGACGTGACCGCTCCGTATTCCGGAACGCTGAGTCCCTTTGACCTCTCCGCCGGCGATCGGGTTTCCGCCGGGGACACGATCATGACCATGCTGACGACGGAGGTATCCGCGCCCGAAGACGGGGTGATCACGGCCCTGTTCGCCGCCCCGGGGGATGCCGCCGCCGACACGCTCGCCCGTTACGGCTGTCTCGGCGCCATGGACGGCACTCTCCGCTACCGGATCCAGGCTTCCACCGCCGGCGCCTATAACAATACCGAAAACCGCGAACTCCATGTCGGAGAAACCCTGCTCATCAAAACCACCGTCGGCAGCCACAAGGGCAGCGGTACGGTTCTCGCCGTCTCCGGTGAAACCTACGTTATGGAAGTCACGGAAGGCGATTTTGAAACCCGCGACGCGGTTCAGCTTTACCGCGGCACAACCGCCGGGAGAAACAAGGTGGGGTCCGGAGCCGTTGTGGCCCGGGATCCCGTGCTTCTGACGGGCGGCGGCCGGGTGGAAAAGGTTTTCGTTTCCGAAGGCGCCGCTGTTCGCAAGGGGGATCCGATCTTCTCTCTGATGGGCCCGGACGCCGACAGAGGCGCCTCCTCCGCTGTTTCTTCCCCGAAGGACGGCGTGATCGCCCTGGTGGGCGTCCAGCCCGGACAGCAGGTCTGGAAGGGCGCGCTGCTGGCCAGGATCTATCTGGACGGTTCCCGGGAAGTCGTCGCAGAGGTGGATGAGATGGATATCGACCGCCTGAAGGTGGGCGACAGCATCCCCGTCACCCTGGATATGGATGAAGACCGGGTGCTGACCGGGGTCGTGACCTCCATCAGCGGCCTGGGCGTCACCCGACAGAACGCCGCCTATTATCAGGTGCATATCCGCATGGAGGATCCAACGCTTCCCCTGGGGGCCAGCGCCTCCGTCTATATTGCCCGATAGCCCCAAAAGCGAAAGGGAACCGCTTTCCAGCGGTTCCCTTTCGCTTTCCAGGTCACTCCCCAGAAAGCCCTGCGCAGCGGGGATTTCACTTCCCGAAATACCGCTTCAGCAGCCCAGCAAACGCCTTGCCGTGCCGGGCTTCGTCGCGGGCCATCTCATGCACGGTGTCGTGGATGGCGTCCAGGTTCAGGGCCTTGGCGCGCTTGGCCAGGTCGGTCTTGCCGGCGGTGGCGCCGTTTTCGGCTTCAACGCGCATCTTCAGGTTCTTTTCGGTGCTGTCGGTCAGCACCTCGCCCAGAAGCTCAGCAAACTTGGCAGCGTGCTCCGCTTCTTCAAAAGCAGCGGTCTTCCAATACTCGGCGATTTCCGGATAGCCTTCGCGGGCCGCGACCCGGCCCATGGCCAGATACATGCCCACTTCGCTGCATTCGCCCTGGAAATTGGACCGCAGATCGGCGATGATATCCTCAGGCGCACCCTGGGCCACGCCGAGCACATGCTCCGCCGCCCAGGTCATTTCCGCATCCTGCTTCAGGAACTTGCTGGCAGGAGCCTTGCAGACCGGACACTTTTCCGGCGGCTCGGAGCCTTCATAAACGTAACCGCAGACAGAGCAAACCCATTTCATTTTGATACACCTCCGTTTTTCTCGATGCCCGTTCCCGGGATTGAATCCATTTCGCGGAGAAAGTATACCATCCGCCACGGATAAAAGCAAGGCCTTCCTTGTTTCTTTCCGGCGGATCATGTATAATGAGCGGGGAATGACGACGGTCTGATCCTGTAAAAAACCAGCGTCCAGGAAAGCATATCCGCCCCGTCGGTCAGGAAAAGGCGAGCCCCTCCCCTGGCGAGAACAGCCGGGAGTAAGCGGCGCGTTCTTTGGATCAATGTCCGAGAGGAGATCACTCATGCGCATAGACCTTTCCATCTTTGGCTCTCCCCTGGTTTTCTCCCTGGAGGGGTTCCATGGGATTTACGTCCTCATTGCCCTCTTCACGTGGAGCGTATCAGCCCTGTTCTCCCTCCGCTATTTCCAGGGGCACTCCCGGATGGGGCACTACTGGAAAAGCACTCTTTGGATCCTGGCCGCCCTGCTGCTCCTGCTGTCCTCCGAGAACCTGAGCGCGGCCTTCCTGTTCCTGGTCATGATTTCCTTCATCAGCGATAACTGGGTCGCCTTCGAGAACACAAAGGAAGCCCACCAGGCCGCCGGCGTCTACAAGGCCGTGGCCTGCTTCGGGGCCGGCTGTGCCCTCGTCGGTCTGATATGGCTCTGCTCCCTGGCGGGGACCCTGAACATCGACGGGCTTCGGGCCTGGTCCGCCACCCTTCCGTCCCGCTGGCCCCTGCTGGGTCCCGGCGTTCTGATCTTCATCGGTTTTTCCGCCAAGGCGGGCATCTTTCCCCTGCATATCTGGCTGCCGAAGGCGCACCCCGTGGCGCCAGCGCCGGCCTCAGCCCTCCTGTCCGGTATGCTGACCAAAGCGGGGCTCTATGGGATCATCATTCTTTCCTGCCATGTTTTTTTCCGTAGCGTTCCCTGGGGTGCCGCCATGCTGGTACTTGGAGGGATCAACATGCTGCTGGGCGCGGTGATGGGCGTCTTTTCCGCCAACCTGAAGCACACCCTGGCCTGCTCCTCCATGTCCCAGATCGGGTTTATCCTCATCGGCGTGGGTCTGACGACGCTTCTGGGAGAAGAAAACGCTCTGGCCGCCCGGGGAGCCATGTTCCATATGATGAACCACAGTTTTCTCAAGCTGAACCTGTTTCTCTGCGCCGGGGCCGTCGCCCTGGGCGCCCATTCCCTCTCCCTGACAAAGGTTCGGGGGTTCGGCCGGAAAAAGCCGCTTCTGCACATCTGCTTTCTGATCGGTTTTCTCGGCCTGGCCTGCGTTCCTCCGCTCAACGGCTATCTGTCCAAATCGCTGCTCCATGAAGCGCTGCTGGAATACGATGTGCTGGCCGATTCCTGGCTGGTTTCCCTGTTTGAGAAGGTCTTTCTTTTCTGCGGCGGGCTGACCTTCGCCTATATGGCCAAGCTCTACCTCTGCCTGTTCTGGCTGAAAAACCGGGATCCGGATCTGCAAGCCGTTTATGATGCTCAAAAAACCGTCCTGACGACGCCGGCCGCGCTCGCGCTGATCCTTTCCTCTCTGCCGCCGGTGATCCTCGCTCTGTTCCCGAACAAAATCTCCCGCCCGATCCTCGAGGCCTCCATGGGCTTTTTCCGGGGCGCGCCCCTGCCGGGAATAATCGCCTGGTATTCCGCTGATAATCTGCGGGGGGCTGGTGTTTCCCTGCTCATCGGCAACCTTGTCTGTTTCCTTGTCCATCGTTTTCTGGTTCGTGACGGGGAATATCCGGAAGTCTGGCCCGCCTGGCTGGATCTGGAAAAAAGCGTTTACAGGCCTGTCCTGACGAGAATGCTCCCTTCCCGCAGGAAAAAGCAGGAGGGCTGAAATAGCCTCCCTGCCTGTCCGCCGCTCCCTGTTTTTTCGGCCGCTCCTCCCTTATTCCGGTTCTCTCCGGATGGGCATCATTGTGCATTCCGCAGCGTGCTCATTTTACATTTTTCGGTTCACAGCGCCGGGTTCGCTCTTCGCTCCCTCCTGCGGCTTCCGTCCGTCCGGGCCTCCAGCCGCCTGATCCGGAGGTCTTTGATCGGCCGAAGCCTCTTTCATCGTCTGAGCGCCGGCGTTTTGTTCCTCCCGCTCCCTCCGTCTCCGGATGGCGTTGACGATTTTGACCACGATCAGATTGATCATCCCGGCGATCAGGAAAAGGTAGTAGGTAAAGAAGCGCCAGACCAGCAGGGCCAGTCCGATCAGATCCGGAGGGAAAATCCCCCGGAAGAAAACCAGGAAACCGCCTTCCTGCGCTCCGCTGGCTCCCGGAAGGGGGGTATAGCAGGCGCTGACATACAGCAGGAAGCCCACCGTGATAATCTGATACCAGGGCGTTCCGGAAAGATGGAAAGCCTTATACACGAACCAGGTGGTTCCGATCAGTCCCATGGCGGACAAAAACGAATTGAAGACCTGGAGCAGAATCTGCCCCGGCTTGTGCAGCAGTTCCCGCAGGGCGCTGTGATAGGTGTTGAGCACGTTGGTCGTCGTGGCCAGGGCGGCCTCCGGGTTTTTGATCAGATGAATCCGGGAAAGCCAGCCAATGAGGCCGTTGGCCACCCGCTGAATCAGATCCCGCTGAAAGGCGGCCAGGATCACCAGGGGCACCCCGGCGAAGTTGATCACCCAACCCAGCCGGGCGAGCCAGACCACATCGCCCAGCTGCCGCTGTACGAATTCCCGGTTGGAAAGCCAGAAAGCCATGCTCAGAAAGGAGAAGGCAAACTGGTTGCAGATAAAGCGGATCGTCGCCGCCATGGTTCCATAGCCGACGGGAATCCCGGCCTTCCGAAGCGCGTTGACCTGCATGGGCTGACCACCGGCGCTCGATGGCGTGATATTGCTGTAATAAAGGCCCGTCAGGCTGGCGCTGAAGGTTTGCAGGATGGAGATTCGAAAGCCTTCTCCCCGGAAATAAAACCAATAGCTGATCGAATCAAAGAAAACATAGGCAAACCAGCATCCGAACAGGGCGGCCAGCCAGATGGGATCCAGATTGGCCAGCGCGTCCCACGCGTTGTCCAGATCGCTGTTGCTGAAGGCGATCCAGATTACAACCACAATGCTGGCCACGACCAGCAGGGAGCTGAAGATTTTTTTCCAGTTCAGTTTCATCCGTTCTCTCTTCCACTCTTCCGGTTCGGTTTTTCGCGCATGAACACGTTTCTTCCGCCGGCCGCGAAAGCCTCCGCTTTTTTCCGCTCAATCATGGCTCCGTATCGTTCCAGCACGTCGGCGATGATCTCATCCCAGGGCTTGGGAATCGTCTCCCGGGCCCGCGCCCCGGTCTCCCGGGCGGAGGGCAGCCCTTCCCGAATGGCCCGGGCAATATCCTCGACCCGGTTTTCACAAAGAAACCCGTTGACCCCATCCGTAATGCCCTCCGCGCTGCAGCTGCCCCGAACCAGCACAGAGGCCGTTCCGCAGACCGCCGCCTCCCGGACGACCATGGGGGCGTTATCGTAGAGGGACGGAAATACAAACAGATCTGCCAGGGTATAGAGGCATCGGAGCTCCTCCCCGTTCCGGATAAAGCCCAGGAAACGAACCCTGTCTCCAAGATCCAGCTCATCCTGCAGCTTTTCCAGGCTGCCCCGGTCCGGCCCTTCCCCCGCCAGCAGAAGTTCAAAGTCGAGCCCTTCCTTTTTCAGCAGGGCGCAGGCCTGCAGCACCGAATGAATATTTTTCTTCCGGTCGATCTGGCCCACAAACAACAGTACCTTTTTCTCTTCGGGGATGCCGAGCCTCCGGCGGGTTTCCGCCGCCCGTTCCCGGTCGATCTCGAAAAGGTCGGTTCCGTTAGGGGAAATGACAATTTCGCCCCGGTATCCGTAAGAGCGGAGCACGTTGGCCGTTTCCGGATTCATGGTCCAGACCTCGTCGCATTGGTCATAGATCCGGATGATATGGTTGACAACCTGACGGGCGATGGTGTTGCTGTGGGTCACCTTGTATGCATCGTCGTAATACTTGCTGTGAAAGGTCGCCACGATGGGGATTTCCGGATTGATCCGCTGAAGCTGCCGGGCGATCCGGAAGCTGAGAAAAGGGGAATGAATGTGCAGAATGTCAAAGGGAATCTCCCGGACCCGCTTCCAGAAGGCCCGGCTCAGATCCGGCGTCCCCAGCCGGTAATTCTGTCTGGGAATCTGAAGGCCCCCGTAAAGCAGCGTGTTCAGCCCCTCGATCCGGCTTTGCTCCGGATCGTCGGGGGCAATATAATATGCCGTATGGCCGGCTCTTTCCAGCGCCTTGCAGTAGGCCCAGCAAACGCGGCCTACCCCGTCCTGCATGGGCGGATAAGTCTCCGTCAGCTCGCCAATAATCATAAAAGCCTCCCTGTTGATATTATCTCATTATACCGAAAAAAAGATTCCTGTCCAGCCGCGGCGGAATCCGGTTTTCAGTTTTCCCGGATCCGGTATTCGAGACGCAGCTCATTGCTGGAGGCATAGTTTCCCTGCATGCTCAGCTCATATTTCAGATGCACCCGGCCCGCTTCCTCCCCCAGCTCGCAGCGGACCTCCCGGGGCAGCATCGCCAGGCTCAGATCGCCGTATGGCGTATGATACGCCCCTTCATAGCGGTGGTTTTTCCGGAACATCATGGTATTGGAAAAAACGCCGGACCGGTTCATGGTCACCTGGTCCCGCTTCAGAATCAGCTGCACGTCGAATTCCTGGAGGGCGCCGGTTTCCTCATCCGGCTGGCTCTCGCGATAATGCAGCAGATACAGATCCTCTTCCGGGTGGCTCAGCGTTCCGGTCGTCATCATCTGAATCGGGTCGTCCTGAATGCCTTCATAGCTGGCGATGGCCGCCAGATCGATCAGCACCGGGATTTCTTTCTTCTTCATGTCATCGCTCCTTCGGGAGGATTCCCTCCATTGTATAGTCTATACTCTTCTTCCCCGGTTTGCAAGATTTCCTTGCATCTTTTAGCGACTTTGGATATGATTGAGCCCGCGAAGCCGACGGATTTCCGGCCGTGCGCCGCCTTTTGAAAACCCGCCGGCGCCCTGCGCGTGGAGGAATGGATATGATTGTGGAAGCCTGCGGAAAAATCAACTGGTCCCTGGATATCACGGGGCTCCGGGAGGATGGGTATCATCTGATGGATATGGTGATGCAGCCCGTCTCCCTGGCCGATACGGTGCGGCTGGAGAAGGCCGGATCCCTGTCCCTGAGCACCTCCGGGCGTCCGCTGCTGAAGGCGGATGAAAAGCATCTCGCCTTCCGGGCGGCGCGGCTGCTGAAGGATGCGACGGGGTACTCCGGAGGCGCGGCGATTTCCGTCCATAAGCGCATCCCGGTCGGCGCCGGTATGGGCGGCGGCAGCGCGGACGCGGCGGCGGTGCTCCTGGGGCTGAACCGGCTCTGGCAAACCGGCCTGTCCCTCCCCGATCTTGAAAAGCTGGGTCTCTCCCTCGGGGCGGATGTTCCCTTCTGCCTCCGGGGCGGACTGACGCGCACCCGGGGCATTGGGGAGCGGATGGAAAACCATCCCTGCGGCCGGCTGTATCCGCTGGTCATCGTCCAGCCCTGCCGGGGGCTTTCCACCCGGGACGTCTTCCAGGCCTGGCATGCGGAAGGGGATCAGCCCCGCCCGGATACGGAGCGGGTGCTTTCCGCGCTGGAAACCGGAGACATGATCCCGCTTCGTAAGGCGCTTGGCAATGTGCTCCAGCCGGTTTCCGTCCGCATGCGGCCTGAAATCGGGAAGGCCATCGCCCGCCTGCGGGACGCCGGCGCGGGAGCCGCCCTGATGACGGGCAGCGGCAGCGCCGTCTTCGGTGTCTTCCAGACCCCCGCCAAGGCCCGCGCGGCTTTTTCCGCCCTTGCGCCCCTGTGGCGCAACACCTACCTCTGCCATACCCGGATGGAAAGCCTGATCCTTCCGGAAAGCGTCTGACAAGGTTGTCTTCAGGGGGGAACTTTGCTATAATAACCCTTGAAAAGCATCGTTCCGGAAAGGGGGCCGCCGCATGAAACGTCTGTCGCTATGGTTGCTTTGTCTGCTGATGCTGCCGCTTTTTTCCGCCCGCGGGGAGGAAAAGATCGCCCCCGCCGTCCCGGTGCCGGACTATGTAACCTGGCTGCTGGAGGTGGCCTCCGGCGAGGTGGGATATCGGGAAGGGGAGCACGGGCGCAGCAAGTATGGCGAATGGGCCGGCGATCCCTATTGCCAGTGGTGCGCCGAGTTTCTCTGCTGGTGCGTGGACCAGGTGGACCAGCGCTACGACATGAACCTGCTGGGGACGGTCTTCCCCCGCTATTCCGGCCAGAACACAGGGCGCGCCTGGTTTATCCGGGAGGGGCGTTTTATCGTCCGCAAGGGCGAGGTGGACGGCTGGGGCTATGAGTGGCTGAAGGGCCGCCGGGAATATGTGCGGACCGGGGACTACATTCCCCAGCCCGGGGACTATATTTTCTTTACCTGGACCAGCGGCTCCGATACGGATCATGTGGCGCTGGTGGAATACTGCTCCCGGGATGACGCCGGCCGGGTTGCCATTCATGTCATCGAAGGGAACAATCCCGTGGGCGTCGCCCGGAACGTCTATGATCTGTCCAATACCCAGATTCTCGGATACGGAACGGTGCACGATCTGGCGGATATTACGATGCGCTTCGGCAACAACGGCGTCAAGGTCCGCGCTCTTCAGGACAAACTGTCCTATCTGGGGCTTCTGGATCCGAAACATGTTTCCGGCAATTACGGAAACGCGACCGTGGAGGCGGTTCGCGCCTTCCAGTCGGCCCACGGTCTCCGGGCCAACGGAGTGGCCAATATGGAAACCCAGCTTCTCCTGAGCGACGAGGTGGACCTGAAGATCGATCGGGATCCGGCCACCTGGACCGTCGTGGATGAAGACGACTGACGAGGAAAAGCGGGCTTTGCCGCCGAAAAACCGGCGGCCCGCCTGAAAGACGCGCGGCGGCCGGCCGCGCGAAGGAGGAAAAGCGCCATGAAAAAGCTGTTCGCGTGGCTGGCCGCCCTGTGCCTGCTGCTTTCGCCCCTGTCCGGGCTTGGAGAGGAAGATGCTCCCTTCGCCGCGCGGACCAGCGCCTTCGAGTTTACCCTGAAGATTCATCCGGACGCCTTTTCCCCGGCCCTCCGGGAGCGGCTGGAGGGATACGGAGCGCTGCTGGACGCCCTCATCTTCCGCGGTTCCTGGACCTACGCCCCGGCGGAGGAATATTTCAGCCTGAAGCTCTCCTTCGTCCCCCGGGACAGGGACGCGCAGCCCATGGACTTCCTGCTGGAGGGGAAGCAGGATAAGATGCTGGTAACCTCCCCCCTGCTGGGCGGCGTCCCGCTGCTGCTGTCCAACGATTCCCTCCTGGAATTCGGCGCCAAAACCTATGAGCACCTGGGCGTCCCTCTCCAGTATCCCGCGCTTTTTCTTCCCCATTCCTGGAAATACAGCTTCCGCCGCCTGCAATACGCCTGGCGGACGGCCCAGTCCTCGATCGAAAGCGAGGGCCGAATTACCAGCGATCAGGTGGACGTGCTGGCCAAGGACTGGAACTGGCATCTGAACAACAACCCGAACCTCCAGGTTTTCATCAATTCTCTGGGGCTGGACACCGGCTATGACGAAACCATTCAGGCCGTTTTCCATGAAATCCCGGAATACATCAGGGCCAAAATCGCCGCCGGCGGGGACATTACCGTTGTCCGCCGGCCGGATCTGGAAACCTGGAGTTCCGCGGCGGCGGGGACCTTCTATACCCGTACCTCCTCCGAAAACCGGGAAAGCTACGAGGTGTCCCTGCCCCGGATGGACCAGGGCATTCTCCCCTTCTTCTCCTTTTCCCGCGTCCGCTCCGGTCCGTCCCAGTCCGGCCAGCTGAAGATTGGACTGACCCGGGTAGACGGGGCGGATCAGGATTTGCTCTCGCTCCACGCCAGTGCCGCCTCCCTGCCGGTTTCCTGGCCGCATGAGGGAAGCTCCCTGGTCAACGTCTCCCTGACGGGCGGCCTCTTTCCCAATGTCGGCTTTTCCGCCTTCCTGAACGCGGAGAGGGACGGCCGATTCTCCCTGGAAATCCGGAAGCCCTCTTCCGGGGGCGAGCCAGGGCCCGCCATGATCACGGCCGAGGGCTTTCTCGAGCCTCCTGCGGACACCCTTCTGTCTCCGCCCCCGAAGGAGGAATACGATTCGGCGGTGGACATTCTCCGGGTCAACGATGTCACACTGGCCGAATTCCTGCCCCGGGTCATGCCCTCCATCATGAAGGGGGCCTTCCGTTTCCTGGTGGGAATCCCCACTTCCGCCTGCCAGGCGCTGCTGGATGATCTGACCGATTCAGGCATTCTGGGCATGATCCTGCAATAAAAAAACCGGCGCTCCGCGCCGGAAAAGCTTCTCAGGTTTCTTCGGGCCATTCTCCCTCGAAAACGAATTCCGCGGGGCCGGTCATCATCAGATGGCCGGTTTTTTCGTCCCAGGCGATATGCAGCTCGCCGCCGTTGAGGGTAATATCCGCTTCCCGTTCCGTCAGCCCGTTCAGCACCGCCGCCGCCAGGACTGCGCAGGCGCCGGTCCCGCAGGCCATGGTTTCCCCGGCTCCCCGCTCCCACACCCGCATCCGCAGGCGGGTTCGGCTGATGACCTGGACAAACTCCGTGTTGATCCGACGGGGGAACAGCGGATGATGCTCCATCTCCGGCCCGATCTTCGTTAGATCCAGCCCCTCCACCTCCGGAAGGAACAGGACGCAGTGCGGATTCCCGGTGCTCAGGCAGGTGGCCCGCCAGGTTTTTCCATCCGCTTCGATCGGAAGCCCGACGACCCGGTCGCCCTCGGCGATGACCGGAATTCTGTCCGGCCGCAGCTCGGGCGCCCCCATATCCACCGTGACGGAGGCCGCCTTCCCCTCGCGGATATTCAGCCGGATTTCCCGCAGGCCCCCGCCGGTTTTCAGCAGGAAAACGGTCCGATCCGTTAATCCCCGCTCAAAAACATATTTCCCGACGCATCGGGCGGCGTTTCCGCACATTTCGGCTTCGCTTCCGTCGGCGTTGAACATGCGCATGGTAAAATCCGCGCCGTCCTCCCCCGGCAGGATCAGCACCAGGCCGTCGCTGCCGACGCCAAAATGCCGGTCGCTGATTTTCCTGGCCAGGGCTCCGGGATCTGCGATGCTTTCCTTCCCGGCGTCCACATAGACGTAATCGTTTCCGATCCCCTGCATCTTGGTAAAACGCATAAGGGTGCCTCCCTTCCTTCGCCGGCTTCCGGCACGGGTTCCGGGAATCATCATAGCATAGCAGACCAGAATGTGCAAATCTATCCCTTGACGGCTCCGGCCGTCAGTCCCTTGATGATGTTCTTCTGCAGGCAGATATAGACGATCAGCACCGGGATCACCACCAGCACGACCGCCGCCGCCATCAGCCCGTAGTTCACCCCCGCCTGGGAGCTGATTTCATTCAGCAGCCCGGTAATGGCCCGCTCCTGGGGATAGCGCAGGAAGAAGGACTGGGTAAACAGATCGTTGTAGCTCCAGAGGAAAGCGAAGATAGCCACCGTGGCGAAGGAGGATTTGGCGACGGGAACGATGATGTGAAAGAAAATCTGATAAACGCTGCATCCCTCCAGATAGGCGCTCTCCTCCAGATCCACGGGCACGGAGCGGATAAACCCCCGCAGGATGATGATCGCGAAACAAAGGTTGCCCGCGATCTGGGGAAGAATGACCGCCACCAGGCTCAGCCACCGGTTGCCCGTCCCGGCGATGCCCATCATGACCTCCAGCCGGAAAACAGGAATAATGGTGGAAAACACCGGAAACATCATCCCCGCCAGGATCAGGCTGTTCATCAGGCCCTTTCCCCTGAACCGGTACCGGGTCAGACCGTAGGCGGCCAGTCCCGCCAGGATGACGACGGCCAGGGTCACCGTTCCGGAAATCAGGAAGCTGTTCAGATAGGCGTTGGCGAAGCTGGAGCGCTGCCATGCCGTCTGATAGTTCTCCATGGTGAATGCGGCGCCGACGGGAAGGGAAAAAGAATCGCTGATGATCAGGCCCTTTTTCCGGAAGGAATTGAGCAGCACCCAAAGAAAAGGATAAATGGTCGTCAGGGCCCAGAAGCTCAGCGCAAGCCAGGTCAGGCCCCTGAGCGGGCTGTTTTTTTGCTTTCGGCGCATGGCGCTTCCTCCCTCAATAATCCTCGCTGGGCCGGAAGATCCGGTTGGAGATGCCGGAAATCACGACGCCCAGCACCACGATCAGCACGGCGATGGTGGAGCCGTAGTCCACGTTCATGCGGTTGAAGGTCTGGTCATACATATAGGTGCCCGTCAGCCATCCCTGGTTCTGGGGCATTCCCGCTCCGAACATGACCCAGGGCAGGTCGAAAACCTTCAGCGCTCCCGTAATGGCCAGCACCAGGCAGGTGCACAGCACATTGCGCAGCAGCGGCAGGGTAATGTAGCGGGTCCTTTTCCAGCCGTCCGCCCCGTCCAGCGCGGCGGCTTCATACAGATCCTGATCGATATTGTTCAGCCCCGTGACCAGGATGACGAAGTAGAACCCCACATACTGCCACATCACCGGCAGGAACATCGTGAACAGGAACCGGCTCTGATCTTTCCAGTCCAGCCAGGTAATCAGCACCTTTCCGCTGGCCTTCGTCTCCGTTTCCAGCCGGCCCATCGCCAGCAGCAGCTGGTTCACCATGCCGCCCTTGTACAGGAAGATCAGATTAAACATCAGTCCCAGGGCCGTGGCGGAAATCACGATGGGGAAAAAATAGACCGTCCGGAAAAACTCCGCTCCGCGCCGGGGAATGGTATCCACCAGCAGCGCCAGCCCCAGGGCGATCCCCACCTGGAAGACGATGGTGGCGCCCATCATCAGCAGCGTATTTTTCAGCGCCGTTCCCAGATAGGGATCCGTCATCATCCGCGCGTAGTTTTCATACCAGGGATCGTTCAGCCCCTCCGGCGCCCGTCCCAGCCCTCCGATTTTCAGAAACGTGTTGATGACGTTTTGCAGAAAGGGGTAAAACAGGAAGACGCCCAGGAAGGCGAAAGCCGGAATCAGGAACACGAGCAAAGGCGCTTTCCGTTTATAAATCGTCGAATCCATGGGATCCTCTCTTTCTTTTGGGCCTGGGAAGGCTTCAGAAAAGGGGCCGCCGCGAGGGCGGCCCCGGTTTTTCGGCCGGATAGCGGATCCGGTTGCGCGGGAATCCTCAGTTCAGCTTCAGCGCGGAGACGATCGCTTCCTCCGCGGTGATCTTGCCGGTCACCACGTTCTGGATGTTCGCGAACAGGTCTCCCCGGGCTTCCGCCGTCAGGGTATCCTGAACCGCGCCCACAATCCCGGTCACCTGGCCGTTGGTGTCCGCCGCGGACTGCTGCAGGGGGTTGAGGCCCGCCGGCTTCGCGCCATTCTTCAGGGCGGTCACCTCGGTGGTCACGAAGGTGCTCAGCACTTCGTCGGAGGTCAGATGGGAAACGAACTTCACCGCCGCGTCCCGGGTGGCTTCGTTCTCCCAGGCCTTCCGGGTGATGAAATAGCCCATGGAGATGCCGCCGATGGCTTCGCTGGCCTTCCGGTCGCCCCGGCCGGGCACGAAGGCAATGGCGAAGTCTTCCAGGTTCTCGGCGTTGCCGGTGAAATAGCCCACCTTCCAGGAACCGTCAATCAGGAACGCGGCCTCGCCGGCGTTGAACATTTCGACGGTTTCGGCGTCCTGGGCGGTCAGGGTGTTGGCGGGGAAATAGCCCAGCTCATACAGGGTCTTCATGTCTTCCAGGGCGGCGATCCATTTCTCGGCCGTCGCGTCCTTTACCAGTTCGCCGTTTTCAAGTTTCGGCAGATCGAGATGGTTTTCCAGCGTTCCATGGTTCATGACCAGGAACTCGAACCAGTAATGAGGAACCTCGAACAGGGAGCAGGCGATGGGAGTATATCCGGCCTCCTTGATTTTCGCGCAGTCGGCCAGGAACTGGTCCCAGGTGTAGTCCGGGCCGGGCACGGCCACGCCGCAGTCCGCCAGCACCTTTTTGTTTACAAACATATTTTCCCAGAATCCGGAGGAGGGCACGGCGTAGTTTTTCCCATCGGCCGCGACGGCAAACATCGTATCCTTCATGTTGGCGGCGTAGTCCGGATAGGCTTCCCGGATTTCCGCGATGGAGACCACCTGTCCCTTGCCGATGAAGGGTTCGGCGTCCGCGTTGGTGAAGTAGAACAGCACGTCAGGCTCGGCGCCGGTTTCAAAGTCCGTCAGTACCTTGGCCTTCCATTCCTCGTTGGAGGTGGCGGAGCCGTCGTTGACCTTGTTGCCGGTGGCCGCCTCGTAGGAAGCCACCGCGGCCTCGAAATTGGCCCGGTTGCCGTCGTCGCCGCCGTAGGAGGTCACCACGTTCAGGGTGACGCCCTCCGCCGCGGCCGCGCCCAGCATCGTCATGGCCAGCACCAGTGCCAGGATCATGATTCCCATTTTCTTCATCGTTTTTCCACTCCTTTTCGTTTTTGTGACATTTTCCATGTCGTTGCCCGTATTCTATTCCTCCGTCCGGCGGGAAACAATGGCTCCGTTTGTTCTTTCTTGTCGATTATTGTGCTGTATCCGACCAGTTTGAACAATTGTCTCCCGGCAGGCCGAAAGCGCCATGCCCGCCCCTTTGTGCCGTGTGATTGTATGCGCCTGTTTCGGCCCTGCGGTATCTTTTCCCTTGACCGGGGTTTTCCAAAGGGCCTATAATAGGAAAAACACACCCGGTTCCGCCGGCGCAACAGGGCAAGCCGGGACAAAAAATCACAATTTCCTTCCTTGTTTTCCGCCGCTCCCTTCGATACAATGCGGACAGAAGCTGACGAAAAGGAGCGCTGCCCCATGCGATACGGTTTTTTTGACGATACCCGCCGGGAATACGTGGTGGATCGGGTGGACTGTCCCTGGCCCCTGACCAATTATCTGGGAACCCAGCGAATGGGCGCCGTCCTCAGCCATCAGGCCGGTGGATACTGCTGGCTGGATACTCCGGAATACGGAAGGATCACCCGTTTCCGCCCCAACAGCGTGCCGGTGGACGGCCCCGGCCATTGGGTTTATCTTCGGGATGAGGAAAGCGGGGCCTACTGGTCCCTGTCCTGGCAGCCCACCGCTGCCGATGTCTCCGCTTATACCTGCCGTCACGGGCTCAGTTATTCGGTTTTCGAATGCGCCCTGCGGGGGATCCGCGCCTCCCAGACGCTGCTGATTCCCCGGGAGGCGGACCCGCAAACGGATCCGGTGGAGGTTTTTGACATCCGGCTGAAAAACGAGTCCGGCCGGCCCCGCCGCCTGAGTGTCATCGGCTATGTCGAGTTTTCCTTCCATCATATATCCTTTGATCAGCAGAATTTCCAGATGAGCCTTTACTGCGCCGGCTCCCGCTATGAGGAGGGGGCCGTCCTCTGCGATCTGAAATACGAGGAGGGAGAAACGCATTTCTTCGCCTCCGATCAGGCGCCCGCCGATTTCGACGGAACCCGGGACGCCTTCCTGGGCCCGAACCGTTCCGAAAGAAATCCCCTTGGGGTGGAGAAGGGCGTCCTCTCCGGCCGCGTGGAAAACGGCGGCAATCCCGTGGGCGCCCTGCGCCGCTCCCTGACCCTCGCTCCCGGCGAGGAAGCCCGCCTCTTCTTCTATCTGGGGCGCGGGGGCGCGGAGGCCGCGGACGCCGCCCGGAAAAAATATGACGCCGCCGGGGTGGATCGGGCCATGGAGGAGCTCCGGGCTTTCTGGGAGGAGAAGCTTTCCGTGCTCCGGGTGCATACGCCCCACGAAAACATGAACCGCAGCCTGAATATCTGGAATCTGTATCAGGCTGAAATCAATGTCCTCTTCTCCCGCTTCTCGTCCTTTATCGAGGTTGGCGGGCGGACCGGCCTGGGATACCGGGACACGGCTCAGGACGCCATGTGCCTCCCCCACGCGGATCCGGAAAAATGCCGCTGGCGCCTGGAGCAGCTGCTTCATGGCCAGGTGTCCGCCGGATACGGGCTGCATCTGTTTGATCCCGCCTGGTTCGAGCCCCATCCGCCCCAGGACCGGAAGTCTCCCACCGTTGTGCCGGAGATGACCCAGGCCCGGATTCACGGCCTGGACGACGCCTGCTCCGACGATGCCCTCTGGCTGATTCCCGCCGTGGTGGAATACCTGCGGGAAACCGGGGATTTATCCTTCGCCCATCGGGTCATTCCCTTCGCCGACGGCGGGGAGGCCACCGTCTGGGAGCATCTCCGGCGTTCCCTGGACTTTTCTTTCGGCCAGCTGGGCGTCCACGGCATTACCAAAGGCCTCCGGGCGGACTGGAACGATTGCCTGAACCTGGGCGGCGGGGAAAGCGCCATGGTGGCTTTCCTGCTGCTCTGGGCGGTGGAGCATTTTTCCGATGCCGCCCGGGCCCTGGGTTTCCCGGAGGAAGGGGCCCGCTACGCCGCCCGGGCGGAGGCGCTGAAGGAAACCTGCCATCGTGTTCTGTGGGATGGGGAATGGTATCTCCGCGGGTTTACGGCGGACGGCCGTCCCATCGGCTCCCACCGGGATCCCGAGGGCAAAATCCATCTGGAAAGCGCGGCATGGTCGGTGATCTCCGGCGCCGCGGATAAAGCCCAGGCCGAAAGCACCCTGGACGCCGTGGAAAAATGGCTGCTGACCCCCTATGGGCTGCTGCTGAACGCCCCCTCCTATACCCGCCGGGATGACGGCGTCGGTTTCATTACCCGGGTCTATCCGGGAGTCAAGGAAAACGGCTCCATTTTCAGCCATCCAAACCCCTGGGCGTGGGTGGCGGAAAGCCTCCTGGGCCGGGGAACCCGGGCCATGAAAGCCTACGACGCCCTGCTGCCGGAAAACCAGAACGACCGGATGGAAATCCGCCAGGCGGAGCCCTACGCCTATTGCCAGTTCATCATGGGTCCGGATCATTCCGCCTTCGGGCGGGCCCGGCATCCCTTTATGACGGGCAGCGCCGGCTGGGCCTATTACGCCGCCACCCGCTATCTTTTGGGGGTGCGTCCCGGCTTTGACCGGCTGGTGCTGGATCCCTGCATCCCCGCGCGGTGGGATGGCTTTTCCCTCGAGCGGCGGTGGCGGGGTGCGGATTACCGGATCACCGTCCGGAATCCCGCCCATGTTGAAAAAGGCATCCGTTCCCTGCGGGTCGATGGGACGCCCACGGATCGGATTCCGGTCTTTTCCTCCGGCCTGCACACCGTGGAGGCCGAGATGGGCTCCTGAAAACGCGAATCGAATGGCGCAGATGCCATGGAAGGAGGAGTATCGATGATTACATTCGGAACCGGCGGCTGGCGCGCCGTCATCGGCGACGGCTTTACCCGTGAAAACATTCGTAAGGTGGCCTGGGCCATGGCCCAAAGGATGAAGGAGGAGGGGCTGGCCGGGACGGATTTTGTAATCGGCTACGACCGCCGCTTTCTCTCCCGGGAGGGGGCCATCTGGTTCTCCGAGGTGCTGGCCGGCGCGGGTATCCATGTGCTCTTTGTCAACCTCTCCTGCCCCACGCCCCAGGTGATGTTTACCGTCCTGACCCGGAACCTTCCCTACGGCGCCATGATTACCGCCAGCCATAACCCGGCCATCTATAACGGGATCAAGCTCTTTACCCTTGGCGGCCGGGACGCGGCCCCGGAGGTGACGGACAGCCTGGCGGCCGCCGCCAATGCGGCCCCGCCGGAGCCCCTGCCGGATCTGCCTTTCGAGGAGGCTGTCGCCACCGGCGCCGTATCCTTTATCGATCCCCGGGACGCTTATCTGGACGCCATCCTGGCCCAGGTGGATATGGAGGCCATCCGCCGCCGCCGTCCCCGGATCGTGCTGGATCCCATGTACGGGGTCAGCCTGACGGGGCTGATGACCATCCTCTATACCGCCCGCTGCGATGTGGACGTGATCAATGACCGCCATGACGCCTTCTTCGGCGGGCATCTGCCCGCCCCTAATCCGGAAACCCTGATCGATCTTCAGCTCGCCGTCCGGGATCACCGCGCCCAGGTGGGCATCGCCACCGACGGGGACGCGGACCGCCTCGGCATCATCGACGAAAACGGAACCTATGTAACCGCCAACGAGGTGCTGGCCCTTTTATACTGTTATCTGCTGGAATACAAGGGCTGGCGGGGCGCCGTCGTTCGCAATGTGGCGACCTCCCATCTTCTGGACCGGATCGCGGCCCGCTGGGGGCAGAAATGCCTGGAGGTGCCGGTGGGGTTTAAGTATATCTCCGCCGGCATGGAGCAGGAGGACGCCCTGATCGGCGGCGAATCCTCCGGCGGTCTGACGGTCCGGGGCCATATTCACGGCAAGGACGGGCTCTATGCCGCCTCCCTCCTGGTCGAAATGATCGCCGTAACCGGGAAACCCCTTTCCCTGCTCGTCCGGGAGATGTATGATCAGTATGGCCGCTGCTCCATGGCGGAGCACGACTGGGCCCTGACACCCGCCCGCAGGGCGGAGATACACCGCCGGGTCATGGTGGAGCATTCCCTTCCCGATTTCGGTCTGCCCGTGGATCGCGTCAGCTACGCCGACGGGTGCAAGGTCTATTTTCAGGGAGACGCCTGGATCATCGTCCGCTTCTCCGGAACGGAGCCCCGGGTTCGGATTTTCGCCGAGGCGCCCACGGCGGAGGAAGCCGAAAGGCTGGTAGCCGTGATGCGGGAGGATCTGTCCCTGTCCTGATGTTGCTCCCCGGATCTGTTTTTCTCCCCCTGTGCGGGCCGCATGCATGATTCTCCGGCTCTGTCCCGTTTTCCCATTCCCGTGAAATCCGAAAGGAAGGAGACCCGCCATGCCCGGAAATGATAAGCCAAAGCCCTGGCGTTCCCTTCGCTTTCAGATTCTTCTGATCACCTTCCTGTCCTGGCTGATTCCCACGGTGGTGCTTTCCCATTTCATCCTGAACCTGCTTCCCCGCCTGCGGAATCAGGCCTCCGCTTCCCTTTCGTCGGAGGCGGAAAACGCCTTCGAGGACGTGTCCGGCCATCTGGATCGCCTCCTGGTTCTCGGGCGGGACGCGACCTATGACGGCGAGCTGGCCTCCGCCTGGGAACGCCGCCAGGAGGGTTTCCTGGGGGAGGCGGAATATGTCCGCCTGTGCCGGTCCTATCTGGAGCGGAAATACGGCCGGGAAGAGCTGTGCAGCTTCGGAGCCTTTCTGGATCCCTCCCTGCCGGACCGGTATCTTTCCACCCGGGCGGATTCCGCCCAGGCCCGCGCCTTCCGGGAAGATCTGCTTCCCCGCATGGACGAAATCGCATCCTCCCTGGACACCCGCTGCCTGTTCCTCGTGTCCGGGGACAGCGTCTTCCTTGTCCGAAATCTGATGGATACCCGGATGAATCCCTTTGGCGTCCTGGTGCTGGGGCTTCCCCGGGAAACGCTGTTTCGTCCCGCCGCTGCGGTGGCCGGAAACTGGCAGGGGGAAAGCCTCCTGCTGCTGAATGAGGATTTCCCGGAGGAAGACGGGTATGCCGCCCTTCCCGACGGGCTCAGTGATCCCGGAGGGAACCTGCTGCTCTTTCTTCGCCGGAGGGTCTCCCGGGACTGGAGCCTTTCCTGGGCGCTGCGGGTTCCCCGCTCCCTCCTCTGGGGAGACGCGGACCGTTTTCTGCGTCTGCTCCTCGCCCTGTATCTGGTGCTGATCGGCTTTTCCCTGCTGATCGGATGGTTCGCCCGCCGCCGCCTGACCCGGCCGATCCGGCTGCTGGCGGAGGCCTCCCGCCGGGTGGAGGGCGGCGAATTCGGCGTCACGGTTCCCATGCAGGGGCAGGATGAGCTGGGCGCCCTGGGACGCGCCTTTTCCTCCATGAGTCTCCGCCTGAAGGAGCTCATCGACCGGACCTATAAGGAGGAAATCGCCCTGCGGGACGCCCGCATCCAGGCGCTCCAGAGCCGGATCAACCCTCATTTTATCAACAATGCCCTGGAGGACATCAACTGGCAGGCCCGGATCGACGGCTCCCAGGAGGTCAGCCGGATGGTTTCCGCCCTCTCGGTGCTGCTCAATGCCGCCATGGCCAGCCGGGATCGGCGGGTCGTTCCCCTGCGGGAGGAGCTCCGGGTGGCTGACGCGTATATTACCTTTATCCGGGAGCGTTTCGGGGACAGTCTGGTCCTGACCCGCTCCGTGGCGGAGGATGTGCTGTCCGACCGCCTGCCCCTGCTGACCATTCAGCCCGTGCTGGAAAACGCCGTGGAACACGGCATCGCTCCCGCCGCCGGCGGCGCCATCGATCTGAACTGCCGCCGGGAGGATAACTGCCTGGTGGTTTCCATTCGAAACAGCGGGCGCCCCATGGATGACCGGGACCGGGAGCGCATCCGGGCCGCCCTCTCGGGTGAATCCTCGGGGAAGCACGTGGGGCTGGGCAATATCGCCGGCCGCCTTCGCCTGATTTATCATGGGGAGGCGGATATTTCCTGCGTTTCCGATCCGGAAGGCCGGACCCTGGTCATCCTCCGCGTCCCCCAGAACCTGCCCGAGGAGCCCGATCCGGAGGCTCCCGGCGAGAAGGAGCTTTCCCGATGAAAAACAGAATCCCGCTCACCGCCGCGGCCCTGCTGCTGGCGCTGCTTCTTCCCTTCTCCGCCGGTGCGGAATCCCTGCGGCTGTATACCGCCTCGTGTTTTGCGGGAGGCGATCCTTCCGCCCTGGCCTACGCGGCGCTGCTGGAGGCCTTCGAGGCGGAAGCGGACTGCCAGGTGGTCGACGCCTCCATGGAAAGCAGCGAGTCCTGGAAGCGCCAGGTGCTGAACGATTTCGCGGCGGGGAACGAGCCGGACGTGCTCTTTTATTTCGCCGCCTGCGCCGATTCGGCTCCGCTGCTGCCCCGGGTGGTTCCCCTGGATGAGATTCAGGCGGACTATCCGGATCTGTCCCTTCCCCGGGAAGAACAGCTGCGGGAAAACGACGGCCGGATTTACGCGGTTCCCGTCCGTCCCTACTGGGAAGGACTTTTCTGCAATACCGGGCTTTTTGACCGTCTCGGTCTTCCGCTGCCGACGGATTGGCCGTCCTTTCTCTCCGCCGTCTCCGCGTTCCGCGCGGAGGGCATAACGCCCATCGCCGTTTCCCTTTCCGACGCGCCGCATTATCTGGCGGAAATGGCAATTCTCTCCTGTGCCGGGCCGGAGGACATGAGCCTCCGCCCAGCGTCCTTCGAGGAGCTGCCCTCCTCCTGGATGGAGGGGATGCGGGTGATCCGGGAGCTGTATCTCCTGGGGGCCTTCCCTGAAAACACCCTGTCCATGGATGATTCCTCCGCCGCCGCCCTTTTCCGCTCCGGGCAGGCCGCCATGCGCTTCGACGGCAGCTGGTTTGCCCGTTCCCTCTCCCCGGAGGAAATGAGCCGCACGGTCGTGCTCCCGATGCCCTCCCGCCGTCCCGATGGCGCGGATGGCGATTATATCGGCGGCGTCTCCATGGGCTTTTATCTGACCCGCCGGGCCTATGCCAGCCCCCTGACCCGGGACGCCGCGGTCCGTCTGCTGGCCTTTCTGTCCTCCGAAAGCAGCCGGAAAGCCCTTTCCGGCATGGAGCTGTTCGGCCCGCTGGAAGTTTCCGCCGCGGCTCTGACCGCTCCGGGCCGCCGCATGCTGCGTCCCCTGCAGGATGACATGAACGCCTCCGCCCGGGAGGTCTGGCTGCTGGACTGCGTCCCCGCCGTGGCGGAGGGTACCCTTTCCCCGGAGGACTGCTGGCGGAGGGTCATGGCCCAGAATCCCTTCTCTCCCTGACGCTTTCCCGGGTCCCGGGCTTTCTCCCTCGGCCAGGCGGCAGGATCTCTCCTGGTCTTTCCTGGACGCGGATGCCGGGGAAAGCCGCAAAAAAGGCATTCATTCTGTTTTGGAAAAAAGGAGGGATAGCCGTGTATCGCGTCGTGCTTGTGGATGACGACCGGCTGATCATCCGGGGGCTGTCCGCGGTGGTTCCCTGGGCCGATCTGGACTGCCAGGTGGTGGGAACCGCCACCGACGGCGTATCCGGCCTGGCCCTGGTTCGCCGGGAGCGCCCGGATCTGCTGCTTACGGATATCCGGATGCCCAATGTGGACGGGCTCGCCATGGCCGCCGCCCTGCGCAGCGAATTTCCGGATCTCCAGATTTCCGTTCTGACGGCCTATCGGGATTTTGATTACGCCCGCCAGGCGATTCGCCTGGGCGTCTGCCGCTATCTCCTCAAGCCCAGCGATCTGGAGGAGCTTCGGGAGGCGATCGCCGCCATGATTGCCCGGCTGGGCACCCGCTCCTCCGCGGCGCCGGCCGGGGGAGAGCCCCCGGAGGAGGACGGCGGGGAGGCGCATCATTATGTGGTGGAGGCCGCCCTCCGCTGGATGCGGGATCATTGTACCGAGCATCTGACGCTCAACGAAGTGGCGGATCATGTGTATGTTTCCCAGTGGCATCTGTCCAAGCTGATCAATCGGGAAACGGGGCTGGGCTTCCTGGATCTTCTGAACCGGATGCGCGTTGATCGGGCCCGGGAGCTCCTGGCCGATCCCTCCCGCCGGGTGAGTGAAATTGCCTGGGAAGTGGGTTTTGCGGATGTGGCTCATTTTTCCAAAACTTTCAAAAAGCTGACCAGCCGTACCCCCGGGGAATTCCGGGCCCAGGCGCTGAAAAGCCCCCGGGAAGACGCGTGACCGCCCCTTTCGCGTGTCGTCCTTCCCCGCCATCGGGCGGCCTCTTCCCCAAAGGGCATGATTTGTGATACAATGCTCTCCATCACGCGATGGAGTTTTTTGCTGTCATGAAACGTCTTCTTCCCTTTCTGAGGCCCTTCCGGAAGGAATGCGTCTTAGGTCCCCTCTTCAAGCTGCTGGAAGCGCTCTTCGAGCTTATCGTTCCCCTGGTCATTGCCGACCTGGTGGATCGGGGCATTCCCTCCGGGGACGGCGGCGCCCTGATCAAAAGCGCGCTGATCCTGGCCGCCCTGGCCGCGGTGGGGCTCGCCGCCTCGGTGACCGCCCAGTATTTCGCCGCCAAAGCTGCCATCGGCTTTTCCGCCGACCTGCGCCGGGCGGTATTCGCCCATGTCCACGCCCTCTCCTGGGCGGATCTGGACCGGCTGGGCGCCCCGACCCTGATAACCCGGCTGACCGGGGATATCAACCAGCTGCAGACCGGCGTGAATCTG
The DNA here is from genome assembly GCA_946613955.1 of uncultured Clostridia bacterium. The sequence continues at coordinate 11,137 of CAMOGC010000001.1, read as the reverse complement.
GGCCTTCGCCTGCTTTTGCGCTCCCCCTTCGTGGTCTTCGGCGCCATGATCATGGCCTTCCTGATCGACGGGCGCCTGGCCCTGATCTTCGTGGGCGTCATCCTGGTGCTCTTCGTCATCGTCTTCGGCATTATTCTGGGAACCATGCCCATGCAGAAAAAGGTTCGTGAGGATCTGGACCAGGTCACCGGCGCGACCCGGGAAAACCTCTCCGGCGTCCGGGTCATCCGCGCCTTCCGCCGGGAGGAAGCGGAAACCCGCCGCTTCCAAAGGCTGAACGAAGGCCTGACCCGCTCCCAGCTCCATGTGGGCCGGTTTACCGCCGCCCTCAATCCCCTGACCTTTGTGGCGCTGAACCTGGCCATCGTGCTCCTGCTCCGCTCCGGCGCCCTGCGCATCGACGGCGGCACCCTCTCCCAGGGGCAGCTCATCGCCCTCTATAATTATATGTCCCAGATCCTGGTGGAGCTGGTCAAGCTGGCCAATCTGATCGTCACGCTGACCAAATCCGCCGCCTGCGGCAAGCGTGTCGCCGGCGCTCTGGCGCTCATCCCCTCCCAGCGGGACGGAACCAGGGCCCTGTCCCCGGCGGATCTGTCCTCCCTGACCTTTGAGGACGTCTCCATCCGCTACCACGCCTCCGGCGACGCGGCCCTGGAGCACATATCCTTCCGGGCCCTCCCGGGGCAGACCATCGGCGTCGTCGGTGGCACGGGCTCCGGCAAATCCACCCTCGCCCATCTGATTCCCCGGTTTTATGATGTGACGGAGGGACGGATTCTCTTTGGCGAAACGGACCAGAAGGATCTGACCCTTTCCTCCCTCCGGGGGGCAATCGGCTTTGTTCCGCAGCACGCCTCCCTCTTCCGGGGAACCATCCGTTCGAATCTGCTCTGGGGGAATCCCGACGCCTCCGAGGACGACCTCTGGGCCGCCCTGTCCGTGGCCCAGGCGGCGGAAATCGTCCGGGGAAAGCCCGGCGGCCTGGAGGAGGAGGTGCAGCAGGGGGGCCGTAATTTCTCCGGCGGCCAGAAGCAGCGCCTGACCATCGCCCGGGCCCTGGTGCGCCATCCCGCCATTCTGATCCTCGACGACAGCGCCTCCGCCCTGGATTTTGCCACGGATGCGGCCCTCCGCCGGGCCCTGCGGGAGATGGAGCGCCCGCCCCTGACCTTTATCATTTCCCAGCGCACCTCCGCCGTCCGCTTTGCCGACCGCATCCTGGTGCTGGAGGATGGAATCTGCGTCGGCCAGGGCACCCATGAGGAGCTGCTGGCCTCCTGCCCGGTCTACCGGGAAATTCATCAGGCTTCCGCCGGAGAGGAGGAAAAGAACCGTGGCTGAAAAAAAAGCGACGCCCTCCTTCCAGATGAAAACCCTCCGCCGGGTGCTGTCCTATGTCCGTCCCCAGGGCGGATGGATCCTGCTGAGCCTCCTGCTGTCCCTTCTGTCGGTGGGCCTTTCCCTTTATATTCCGATTCTCATCGGGCGGGCCATCGACGGGCTGGCGGAGGCCGGGAAGGTGGATTTCATCCTGCTGGGCCGGCTGCTGGCGGAAATCGGGATCTGCGTCGGCCTGACCGCCCTTTTCCAGTGGGTCACCGCGGTCATCAACAACCGCATTACCTGCGAAACGGTTCGTACCCTTCGGGAGGCGGCCTTTGCCCACGTCCACGCCCTGCCCCTGAAATACCTGGACGCCCATTCCGCCGGCGACATTCTCTCCCGCATGATCGCGGATGTGGACGCCTTCTCCGATGGGCTCCTCATGGGCTTTACCCAGCTGTTTACCGGCGTCATGACCATCCTGGGAACCCTGGTGTTCATGCTGCTGCTTTCCCCGGGCATTACCCTGGCGGTCGTGCTGCTGACGCCCCTGTCCCTCTTCGCCGCCCGGTTCATCGCCCGCCGGACCTACAGCATGTTCCAGCTCCAGTCCGTGACCCGCGGGGAGCAGACCGCCCTGATCAATGAGGCGGTGGACGGTCTGAAGCTGGTGCAGGCCTTCTCGCGCGAACAGGCCATCGTGGATCAGTTTGACGAGATCAACGGCCGCCTCCGGGACTGTTCTCTGAAAGCCACCTTTTTCTCCTCCCTCGTCAATCCCTCGACCCGGTTCGTCAACGCCCTGGTCTACGCCGCCGTCGCTCTGTCCGGCGCCTTCGCGGTGCTCTCCGGTGGGTTGACCGTCGGAACCCTGACCAGCTTCCTCTCCTACGCGAGTCAGTATACCAAGCCCTTCAATGAAATCTCCGGCGTCGTGACGGAGCTGCAGAACTCCCTGGCCTGCGCCGGGAGGGTCTTCGAGCTGATGGACGAGCCGCCCATGTCCCCGGATCCCGCCGAGCCGGAGGGGCTGGAGCCGGTTCGGGGCGATTTCCGCCTGCGGGACGTCTTCTTCTCCTATGATCCCCGGCGTCCTCTCATCGAGCGCCTGAATCTGGAGGCGAAGCAGGGCCAGCGGATCGCCATCGTCGGGCCCACGGGGTGCGGAAAAACCACCCTGATCAACCTGCTGATGCGCTTTTATGACGTGGACGCGGGTGAAATCACCCTGGATGGCTTTGAGACCCGGGCCATGCCCCGCCAAAGCCTCCGGAGGCAAATCGGCATGGTGCTGCAGGAGACCTGGCTTCCCGCCGGAACCATTCGGGAAATCATCGGCTTCGCCCGTCCGGAGGCGACCGAGGCTGAAATCATCGCCGCCGCGAAGGCCGCCCACGCCCACAGCTTCATCCGCCGCCTGCCCCAGGGATACGATACCCCCATCGGCGAGGCGGGCGGCTCCCTGTCCCAGGGGCAGCAGCAGCTGCTCTGTATCGCCCGGGTCATGCTGGCCCTGCCGCCGGTGCTGATTCTCGACGAGGCCACCTCCTCCATCGACATCCGGACGGAGCAGCTGATCCAGCAGGCCTTCTCCAGCATGATGGCCGGCCGGACCTCCTTCATCGTGGCGCATCGTCTCTCCACCATCCGCAACGCGGACCGGATTCTGGTCATGGAGGCCGGCAGGGTGGTGGAACAGGGAACCCATGAATCCCTCCTGAAGGCGGGCGGCGCCTATGCCCGTCTCTATCACGCCCAGTTTGAGCCCTGAATCCCGATGCGCCCGGGGATCCATCCCCTGATTCCTGACCGGCATCGCCCCTCCGCCTGAATCCCGGCGTATCCGGGCCGCCGCGCCCGGTTCAGAACCTTCCGCGTGGTCTTCTCCCCCGCGATCTTTTGTCCGGCCTTCTCTGCCCGGGCCCTCCCCGAATCATCCATGATGAAAGGAATGAACTCCCATGCGTTTTGCACCCAATGAATGTGTTGCCGGTTTCCGTGTGCGCGCCATCCGCGAAAGCGCGGAGCTGCGCGCCCGCGTCGTGGAAATGGCCCATGAAAAAACAGGCGCCCGCCTCCTCTGGCTGGATAACGGCGCGGAAAACAAGGTGTTTTCCATCGCCTTCCGGACCCTGCCGGAGGACGATACCGGCGTCTTCCATATCCTGGAGCACAGCGTCCTTTGCGGAAGCGAGCGCTACCCGGTCCGGGAGCCCTTCGTGGAGCTTCTCAAGGGCAGCATGAACACCTTCCTGAACGCCATGACCTTCCCGGATATGACCATGTATCCCGTCGGCAGCCGAAACAACCGGGATCTGCTGAACCTGACCGGCGTCTATCTGGACGCGGTCTTCCGCCCCCGCATTCTTTCCACCCCCCTGATCTTCTGCCAGGAGGGCTGGCATATCGAAATGGATGAGCAGGGCCGTCCCCTTTTCAAGGGGGTCGTGCTCAACGAGATGAAGGGTTCCATGAGCGACGTGGAGTCCCTGGCGGAGCGGTGCATGAACCGCCAGCTGTTCCCGGACACGGGATACGGCTTTAATTCCGGCGGCGATCCGGAGGCCATTCCCACCCTGTCCCTGGAAGCCTTCCGGGAAACCTACCGCCGCCATTATCATCCCTCCAACGCCTGGATCTATCTGGACGGGGCGGTGCCCATGGAGGAAATGCTTCCCCTGATCGATTCCTATCTTTCCCCATATGAGCCCCTCACGGATCTGCCCCGTTTCGTCTATCAGACCCCGAAGGGCTCCGACGCGACCCTGCCCTATGAACTGGGCCAGGAGGAGGATCCGGCCAACCGGGGGCATCTGCTCCTGAGCCGGATTACCGGCTCCTGGAAGGATAAAACCGAAAACATGGCCGTCAGCATCATCGCGGATGTCCTGACCGGCACCAACGACGCGCCCCTGAAGCGTCTGGTGCTGGAAAAGGGGCTGGCCCAGGACATTTCCCTGTCCATGGACGATACCACGCTCCAGAGCTTCATTACCTTCCACGCGGAAAACGTGACCGACGGAAAGGAGGAGGAACTTCTGGCCCTGATCCGCTCCTATGGGGACACGCTTTCCGCCCGGGGGCTGGATCTGGAGGCGGCGGAGGCTTCCCTGAACCGCTTTGCCTTCGGCCTGAAGGAGGAAGACGAGCCCCAGGGCATCGAGCGGGCCATCCGCGCCATGGGCAGCTGGCTCTATGAAGGGGATCCCCTCTTCGCCCTGGAAAACGACGCCCAGCTTTCGGAGCTTCGCGCCATGCTCCGGGACGGGCGGCTCCAGGCCCTGGCCGTTTCCCTTTTCCGCCCCGCCGAAGGCGACTGCGTCCTGCGGATGCGCCCCTCCAAAACCCTGGGCGCGGAAAAGCGGGCCGAGGAGGAGGCGCGGCTGCGCGCCATAACCTCCGCCTGGACGGCGTCGGACCGGGCTGAAAACGAAGCCCTGCTCTCCGCCCTCCAGGCCTGGCAGACCGAGCCGGACACCCCGGAGGCGCTGGCCACCCTGCCCATGCTGAAAAAGGAGGACGCGGACATCCCTCCCTTCTGGACGAAAACGGAGATGCTGGAAGAAGCCGGCGTCCGCCTCCTCTTCCATCCGCTCCCCACCTCCGGCGTTCTTCATCTGAAGGCATACCTTTCCCTGTCGGATCTGTCCCTGCGGGAAATCCAGCATGCCAGCCTTCTCTGCGCCCTGCTGGGCAAGCTCCCCACGGCCTCCCATGACGCCCTTTCCCTCCAGCGGGAGATCAAAAAGCTGACCGGCCGTCTGAGCTTCGCCACCATCGTCCGTCCCCATCCGGAGGATCCCTCCCTCTGCACGCCCCTCCTGGTCGCCTCCCTGAGCGTGCTGAAGGAAAACGTGCCGGCGGCCCAGGCCCTTCTGGCCGAAATCCTGAAAACCACCGATTTTTCCGACACCGGCCGGATCCTGGAAATCGTCAACCAGCTGGAAATGGCCTCCCGCCAGCGGATCGTGGGCGGCGGCCACGCCATCGGCGTCCGGAACGTCATGAGCCACTTCTCCGCGGATATGGCCCTGCGCAACGCCATGGAAGGCGACGAGGCCGTCCGTTATCTGCATCATCTGGCCGGAAATCCGGAAACGGATCTGCCCGCCCTGTTGGACACCGCCCGGCGCGTGCTGGATCAGACCGTCTGCCGGAAGCGAATGATCCTGAGCCTGACGGCGGAGGAAAGGCTTTCCTTCGAAGCGTTCGTCTCGTCCCTGCCGGAGGGGACGGAGGTTCCCCGCTTCGCCTCGTACCGTCTCGATTCCCCCTTCCGCCGGGGATTCCGGATTCCTGCCCAGGTCGGCTTTACGGCCAGGGGCTTCCGCCTGGAAAAGAAGGACCAGCCCGCCCACGGCCGGATGCTGCTGGCCGCCAATATCCTGACCTATTCCTTCCTCTGGAACCGGGTCCGGGTCCAGGGCGGCGCCTACGGCTGCGGCTTTCAGGCGGATCGTTACGGCAACCTCTTCTCCTATTCCTATCGGGATCCCGCCCCGGATAAAACCCTCTCCGTGGATCGGGACGCCGCCGCTTTCCTGAAGCAGTTCCTTCGGGAAGGGGAATCTATGGATAAGTATATCATCTCCACCCTGAACGATCTCAATCCCCTGATCAGTCCCCGGGAACAGGGCGCCCTGGCGGATCTGCGCTGGCTCTCCGGCTATACGCGGGAGCAGGCCGAGCGGGTCCGGAAGGAGATCCTCCACGCGGATGAGAAGGATCTGCTGGCGGTCTGCGGCCTGCTGGAAGCCTTCGCGGAGCGGGGGGCCGTCTGCGTGGTCGCCCCCGGCGCCGCCCTCGACCGGTGTCCGGATCTTGCGGTGGAAGACCTGTAAGAAAAGCATCCGCCCCCTATTCTTTTCTCAATGATGAACTGAACCCGGTTTTATTTTGCAGGGTTGTTTCGCAATCTATAAAACAGACCGGATTCCGTTCATGATTTTCCTCCTGTTTCCGAAGGATCGGCCCACCGCTCCTTGTATTTTCTCTGTTGGCATCCTGGCCCTTTTTTGGTATACTATAAGTATGTGGAAAACAACCGATTCCGGCTTTCTGTTTCCTGCGGCGAAAGGAGTTCGGCGATGCGGATCAAGTGCCTCTGTTCCCTGTGTCTGGCCCTGGCTTTGGGACTGTTCCTGTTTCCTTCCGTCCCGGCGGAAGGGGATCCGGAAGGCGAGCTGCTCTATGCGGAAAACGAATGGGGCTTTGTGGAAATGTCCATGGATATTTCCGGCGGAATTCCCGAAAACGCCGAAGGCGTCCTGGCCCGGATCCGGGAGCGGGGCGTCCTTCGGGTGGCGACGGAGCCCTACTTCCCGCCCCAGGAGTTTATCGACGAATCCAAATCCGGGCAGGATCGCTTCGTGGGGGCCGATATGGAGCTGGCCCGAATGATCGCTGACCGCATGGGGGTTACCCTGGTCATCGTTCCCCTGGATTTTGCCGATGTGCTTCCCGCCCTGGCCGACGGCCGGTGCGATCTGGCCATCTCCGCCCTTTCCTATACTCCCGGCCGGGCCGCAAGCTATGAGCTCTCCAAGGGCTACCACTATGCCCCCGAAGGCGCCGGATCCGGTCTGTTGATCCGGGCGGCCGACGCGGAAACGCTGGTGGATCTTCCCTCCCTGGAGGGGAAGGTGCTGGCCGCCCAGAGCGGCTCCCTGCAGGAAAGCCTCCTGGCCGAGGGCGCGCCCCTGTATCTGGAATTCCGCCGTTTCTCCCGGGCCCAGGAGGTGTATGACGCGGTCGCCTCCGGGGCCGCCGACGCCGGGGCGGTGGATGTGGAAACCGCCGAGAACTATCTGGCGGATCATCCGGAAGCGGGGCTGGCGCTGATGCCCGGTCTCCGGTTTCATCTTCCCCTGGAAATGGATGGGGATCGGATCGCCGGAAAGAAAGGAGAGCTCCATCTCATGGCCTTCGTCAACGGGGTCATCGACGAGGTGCTTTCCTCCGGCCGGTACGAAGCCTGGTTCGCGGAATATCAGTCCTACGCCCCCGCCGGTTCGTAACCGGTCGCGGCGCTTCTTCCGGCCCGGTATCGCCTTCGGCGGCGCCAGAATCGCCCGCGGTTCGGGCCTCAAGGATTTTCTTTTCCCAAGGAGGATACGGCATGAAAACGAATTGGAAAACAGGCCGGCTGATCCTGTTTTTGCTCCTGTGCCTCGGGCTGAATTTCGGGGGAAAGGAACTGACGGCCTGCTGGAATTCCTTCCTCTGGCTGGATTCCGTGGGAACGGTGCTCTGCGCCTATGTGGCGGGGCCCGTGATCGGATCCATGCTGGGCGTGACGGGAAACGTGCTGTTCCATATCGTCTATAAGGTCCCCGTGATCTATCTGGTGACCAGCGTAGTGCTGGCCCTGCTGGCCGGATGGGCGGGCCGCAGGCGCGGCGAAATGGACGTGTACCGCTATATGCTTCTGAGCTCCTGGGCCGTGCTTTCCTGTACGGTGATTTCCCTGATCCTCAACATCTTCTTCTATGCCGGGGCGACGGGAAACGCCTGGGGAGACGGCGTCATCGCCCTGCTGCTGGAAAATGGCGTGCCGGCCGGCATCGCCTGGTTCCTGGGCCAGTTTGCCCTGGAAATGGTGGATAAACCCGTCACCGTGCTGCTGGTGATACTGCTCTATGCGCTCTTCCATCGTCTGGATCCGGACGCGCCCCGCTCCTCCGCCGACGCGGCCGGCGCTTCGCCCGATGAGGAAACCGATTCCGTCTCCCCCGCGGCCCGGGCCCTGGCCCTGCTGGCGGCGGTCTCCCTCGCCGGCGGCCTGCTGCCCGCTCCCTCCGCCCGGGCGGAGGACGCCGCCCTCTATGATCACTATGTCCAGACGGTATACAGCAGCAAAAACGGCCTGCCCTGCGGCGAGGCCAACGATATCGCCCAGACCGACGACGGCATCCTCTGGATCGGAACCTATGCCGGGCTTTACCGGTATAACGGGCAGGAATTCCAGTGGATGAACCAATACGATTCCGTCCGGACGGTGAACTGCCTTTTCGTGGACGAAGAGGGCCGTCTCTGGATCGGAACCAACGACAGCGGTCTTTCGATCCTGATCCGGGAAAAGATCGTCAACGTGATTTCCGAGGATCAGGGGCTCCCCTCCAATTCCGTCCGGATCATTACGCAAAGCTCCGACGGATATTATTACGTCGGAACCACTTCCAGTTTGCAGATCATGACCCTCTCCGGCGGGCTGAAAACCGTCAGCACCCTGCGGGAAATCAATTATGCCGACGATGCGGCGGCGGATGACCGGGGCCATGTGGCGGTGGTGACCAATGACGGGCGGATCTTCCTCATGAAGGAAGGAAAAATCCTTTCCTCCCGCCAGATTACGGATCGGAAATCCGTCTATCGAACCTGTACCTTCGACGCGCAGGGCCGGCTCCTGGCGGGAACCTCCGCCGGCAAAATCGATGTCTACGATATTTCCGGCGGCTTCTTCAACTGGCTGGAAGCCTGGTCCTGCGATCCCCTGACGGTGCTGAAGGATCTCCATCCCATGCCCGGCGGGGAAATCTTCGTCTCTTCCGACAGCGGCATCGGCTTCCTGTCCCCCGAGCGGGAGTTCCATCTGATCAATACCAATGATTTCAATGCCTCCATCGACCGGATGCTGGTGGATTATCAGGGGAATCTGTGGTTCACCTCCTCCCGGCTGGGGCTCCTGCGCATGACGCCTTCCGAGTTCCGGAATGTCTATGCCATGGCCGGCTTCGGCGCCCAGGTGGTCAACGCGGTCGTGCATTGGGGGCGGGCCTACTATATCGGGACGGACAAGGGGCTGGACATCGTCAATGAAAGCTTCTCCGCCCGGATCGAAAGCGACCTTTCCAGATCCCTGGCCGGAACCCGCATCCGCTGCCTGATGGTCGATACTCACGGCAGCCTGTGGATCTGTACCTATGGCAGCGGTGTGATCGAGGTCACCGCCGATGGCGACCGCTATGTCTATAATCAGGAAAACAGCGGCCTGGGCAACCGGGCCCGGATGACCCTCGAGCTCCGGGACGGAACGATTCTGGCCGGCTGTGACAACGGCGTCAGCTTCCTGAAAAACCACCAGGTCGTCCGTACCGTCGGAAGTGCCGACGGTCTGAGCAATACCATGATCCTGACGGCGACGGAGCTGCCCGACGGGCGCATCCTGGCCGGAACTGACGGAGACGGCATCGCTGTTCTGGAAAACGGAGAGATCTCCCGCATGCTGACCCGGGCGGACGGGCTGTCCAGCGGTGTCATCCTGCGGACGGTCATGGATTCCAAATCCGGCGGCGTCTTCCTGGTAACCAGCAACGGCCTGTGCTTTATGGAAGAGGACTTTTCCATCCGTCCGCTGAACAACTTCCCCTATTTCAACAATTACAACCTTTTCTTCCGGGATCCGGATACCCTCATGGTGCTTAGCAGCGCCGGCATCTACGTGGTGAACCGGGAGGAGCTGCTTTCCGGCCGGGAGAATCTGTCCTATGAGCTGCTGGATTCCCGCCGGGGGCTGAACAGCGCCCTGACCGCCAACGCCTGGGGAACCAGCGACGCCGCCGGAAATCTGTACCTTCCCTGCGACGACGGCGTATACATTCTCAACGCGGATCAGCAGGTCTCCGCCGCCGAAACCTACCGGATGTCCATTCCCCAGATCCGGGTCAACGGCGAATCTTTTTCCATGGAGGGGACGACGGATATTTCCGTCCAGCGGGACGCCGCCCGCATCGAGTTTTTCCCCGAGGTGCTGAATTATACCATCCAGGATCCGACCGTGGGATACCGGCTGGAGGGCTTTGACACCGGCTGGAGCCGGCTTCCCCTCTCCGCGCTGAAAGCCATTACCTATACCAACCTGCCCGCCGGGGACTATACCTTCCATCTGGCCGTCTTTAAAAATGACCAGGAGGACATCCTGGCGGAGCGGACCTGGAGTCTGACCAAGCACCGGGCCTTCTATGATGAGCCGATCTTCTTCATCTATCTTGGCGTCCTTTCGGGGCTGCTGGTCATCTGGATCGTGATGCTCCTCTTCTTCCGCGTCAAGGAGCGGCAGGACCGGGAGCTGGCGGAGGCCAATCTGAAAATCGAAATGGCGGACCAGACGATCTTCTCCATCGCCCGCGCCGTGGACGCCAAGGACGAAAAAACCAACCAGCATTCCGCGCGGGTTTCCGCCTACTCCTCCATGATTGCCGAAAAGCTCGGCCTGCCCAGGGAGGATTGCGAAAACATCCGCCGGGCCGCCCTCATGCATGATATCGGCAAGATCGGCATTCCGGACAGCGTGCTGAAAAAGGCCGGCCGCCTGACGGATGAGGAATACGCCATCATGAAGAGCCATACGACGGAGGGCGCCAAAATCCTCAAGGACTTTACCCTCGTACCCCATGTGGTGGAGGGCACCCAGTATCATCATGAGCGCTATGACGGCCGGGGCTATCCCCAGGGCCTCAAAGGGGAAAACATCCCCCTCTACGGCCGGATCATCGGCGTGGCCGACGCCTTTGACGCTATGACCGCCAGCCGTGTATACCGGAAGCAGATGGACTTCGATTATGTGCTGGGAGAGATTCAGCGGGGCCGGGGCACCCAGTTCGATCCGAAGGCGGCCGACGCCCTGCTGGCGCTGATCGATTCCGGCAAAATCGACGTCTGCGCCATGTACGGCATCTCTCCGGAGCAGCTCCGCGCCAAGGAAGAGGCGGCCCAGGCCCACGCCGGGGACGCGAAGGCGGCCGCGGAAGCCCTCGCCCGGGAGGCGGCTTCCCGCGCCGTCGCGGAAAAGGAGGCCGCCGACCTGCGGGCC